>JAEUJK010000647.1 GCA_016794735.1 Gemmatimonadota bacterium
TCAACGGTGTCACGCGAGACAAACGTGCCGTTGCCGATGAAGACATCCACCCCCAGTTCCCGAAAGCGCGGGGCGCCGTCGACCGGAGCAATGCGGGCCCGGATCCGTCGCATGCGCTCCATCGCGGCGGCGAAGTCGCCATTGCCGCTCACGGCGGGGCCATGGAACCGCTCAGCGGACTCGCGCGCGGCGGCCCAGCTGCGAGCCGCACCGATCACTCCTTTCGACGGCACGCATCCCACGTTGAGGCAATCACCGCCCATCAGGTGCCGCTCGATGAGGGCCACACGCGCCCCGAGCCCTGCCGCGGCGGCTGCGGTCACCAGGCCACCGGTGCCGGCGCCGATCACCACGAGGTGGTAGCGGTCGCGTGGCACCGGGTTCTGCCAGGACGCGGGATGCACATGCGCCCGCAACTGCTGGTTGGCCTCCCCATACGGGAGGAGCGCGGGAATCTCACGGACGAGGGGATCGTCCGCCGGGGTCAGGAGCGTGGTCATGTTCAGGCGATGCCGCGCAAGGCGTTGCGCGCGAGGCGCGTCACGATGGTCGTGACGGCGAGGGTGGCGAGGAGGCCGAGTCCCAGGACGATGTAGTAGCCACTGCCCTTGGGGGTGGAGGCGCCGCCGGCGAGTGCGGCGACATCGCCGGCCAGCTTGCCGTAGTAGACGTACAGGATCGTGCCCGGCAGCATGCCGAGCGACGCGACGACGTAGTCCGCGAGGCGCACACGCGTGAGCCCGAGGGCGTAGTTGAGCAGGTTGAACGGGAAGACGGGACTGAGGCGCAGCAGGAAGACGATGCGTCGTCCCTGCGTCTCGATGGCGCGGTCGATGGACGCGAAGCTCGGGTTTCCCGCGACCTTGCGTTCGACGAAGCGTCGCGCGAGGTAGCGCGACACGAGGAACGCGGCGGTGGCGCCCAGCGTGGCTGCCACGAAGACATAGGCCGCACCGCGCGCGATGCCGAAGATGGCGCCGGCCGCGAGGGTCAGCAGCGAGCCGGGGATGAACGCCACGGTCGCGACGATATACCCGAGGATGAACACCAGCGGCCCGAGGGCGCCCAGCCCGTCGACCCACTGGGCGAACGCTGGGACGTATGCGCCGACCGACCGGCCCGCGAACAACAGGGCACCGACGACTGCCACGACCAGGGTGCCGCGGGCAAGGCGGACGGTCGTGGAGGGAGCCGTCTGGGCGTGTGGGCTGTTCATGTAGTGAAGGGAAGGTGAACGATGCGCCGGGCCTACGTCACCCCGCGAGTTCCGGATTGGCGCAACCCGGGCAATCCGGTTGCGTCCCGCGGGCGTAACCATCGGGACGGACCTCAAAAAGACCAAACATCTCGATGCCGTCCCCGCCAGTTGGCGGGGGCTGCCCGGAGTCTCCCGATGCCTCGTGGAATACGTACGACCCTCGCCCGGTTCCTCATGCCCACCCTCGTCGCCGTCGCCGCGGCACCGATCGGGGCCCAATCGGTGGACCACGGACCGTTCGACCAGCTGCTGCGCGCCCATGTGGTGGACGGCATGGTGGACTACGACGCGTTTGCCCGATCGGCCGAGTTCCCCCGGTACCTCACGACCCTCAATGCAACGGACCCGTCGCGCCTCTCGCGCGATGAGCAGCTGGCGTTCTGGATCAACGCGTACAACGCCTACACGATCCAGCTGATCAACGTGCACAAGGAGAAGCAATCGATCCGCAACATCAACAAGTCGATTGGCTTCGTGAAGGCGTACGGTCCGTGGAAGGAGAAGTTGGCGATGGTGGGTGGCAAGGCGTACGGGCTCGACGAGATCGAGCAGGACATCATCCGCCCGACCTACCGTGAGCCGCGCATCCACTTTGCGCTTGTGTGTGCGGCGATGGGGTGCCCACCACTCCGCAGCGAGGCGTACGTGGGCAGTCGCATCGATGCGCAGCTCGAGGACCAGGGGCGCATCTTCGTGACGCGCCAACCGACGAAGAACCGCGTCGACGTGGCGACGAAGACGGTCTACCTGAGCCCGGTCTTCATCGGGTTCCGCGACTACATCAAGGATTTTGGCGGGAGCGAGGCCGCGGTGGGGAAGTACATCGCGCGGTACTACCCGGAGGGCCCGGAGAAGCAGCTCCTGGTGAGCGGGGCCTTCCGCGCCAAGGAGACGTCGTACGACTGGACCCTGAATTCGCAGGCGAACGCGCGGAAGTCCAAGGCCGACGAATAGGGCGACGACGCCGTGAGCGACCAGTCGCTGCTGGACATCCTGCGCGAGCCGGTCCTGCGGGAAACGCGCGCGAACCTCGCGCGCTCCCGCGAACGGATCCTCCCGCAGTTCCGGACGCCACAACAAATGCTCGGCCGCCAGGGCAATGGCTGCGGGGCGACGATCGGGGCCATGCCGCGCTGCGACTTTGCCTGCCGCGGCTGCTACCTGGGGGACGAGGCCAACCGGATCCCGCGAGCGAGCGTCGAGGAAGTGAAGGCGCAGATGCGCGCCCTGCGGCCCCGCCTCGGGAATGCCGGCAACCTGCAGCTCACCGATGGGGAAGTGACGCTGCGCCCCGTTGGGGAACTCATCGAGCTGTTGCAGTACGCCCAGGGGCTCGGACTGATCCCGATGCTCATGACACACGGGGACAGCTTCCGGCGACAGCCCGGGTTGCTCCAGCGGTTGATGCGGGAGGGTGGGTTGCGTGAGGTAAGCATCCACGTGGACACCACGCAACGCGGGCGTCGCGGCGACCAATGGCGCGCCGCCACCACCGAGGCACAGCTCAATCCGCTGCGGGACGAGTTCGCCACCATGCTGCGTGCGGCGTCACGCGCCACGGGATTGCCCATTCGTGCGGCGACCACGATGACGGTGACACGCGACAACCTCGCCGGCGTCCCCGACGTGATGCGGTGGCTCGCGCGCAACGCCGATGTCTTTCGCATGATCTCGTTCCAGCCGATCGCGCAGGTGGGGCGAACCGAAGACGGGCTCGGGGGTGGCGTCGCGGTCGACGAGCTGTGGGACGCGATCGCGCGGGGGCTCGATGCCGCGGAGCTCGGCCGCGCGCACCAATGGCTTGGCCATCCCGGCTGCAATCGGTTTGTCCATGGCGTCGTGGTGACGCCGCGTGATGGTGCGCCGCGATACCTCCCGGTGCGCGTCGATGGGGACGGCGACGGACCGCGCATCGTCGACGAGTTCCTCGACCGGTTCGGCGGCGTGACCTTCCGGCGCGACACCGCCGTGCAGCGGTGGGTTCGTGCGGCGGCGCTGGCCATGCGGGCGCCTGGGATCACCCTTGGCAACCTGCCGGCATTTGCCCGCTACTGGCTCGACCGGATCGATCCCGGGCACCGGCTCCGCGCCCTGCGGGACCTGGTGGGTGGCCGCGTCCGGGTCCACTCGCTCGTGGTCGTCAGTCACCATTTCATGAGCCCGGCCGAGCTGGAG
>JAEUJK010000675.1 GCA_016794735.1 Gemmatimonadota bacterium
CTCTCCTCGGCCAGCTTGACGCGCGGTCCCGTCGGGACGACCGGCGGCTGCGGCTGCGGCGCCCGCGCATCGGGAATGAGCACGGTCGCGATCTGCGCACCATTCGCCGTCCAGTCAAAGTTCGTGACGAGGGTCGCCAGCACCGGCTTCGTCGTCACCTGCCGCACCTTGCCCGTCAGGTCAGATACATAGATGTGGGTCGCGTCAGCCGTGTGACCATAGAAGGCGACCAGCTTGCCGTCCGGGCTCCAGCTCGCGTTGGAGATGCGCACCCCCTGGGGCAGCGCCACCGTCACCTTCGCCGCCGACGACGTCGAGCGAAGCTCGAGGCCCACGTCGGTGCGGATCGTGAGGGTGCGGTTGCGGTTGGCGCGGAAGTCCACGAAGAGGCCGCCCAGTTCATGGAACGGCTTCGAGAACACGTCCATCGTCACCGGACCGTCGCCGATCTCGTTGATGAACCACTTCCGGTCCGGGCTGTAGTTGCTCGGCGTGACGTTGAGGTGCCTGGGCGCGAGAATCGCTTCCATCAGGCGGTCAGGAGGAGCGACGAAGTTCTCGCTCTTGATGACCTCGTCGGTGGTGGCCGGTCGGTTGACGGCGTTCTGGGCCACCGCCGCGGATGACGCGACCAGGAGCCCGGGGAGGAGACGGAGGAATTTCATGGCGCCTCGATGGAACGGGTGGTGGGACGGGTATCGTGAGCGGATACGCGCCCCGGCGCCGAGAAGTTGAGAGCGGGGTCGGGCAAGGGCAAGCAACACGCCCGGCGGGGGGTGGCCATCGCGACGGACACCCCCTGGGACCCCGGAGGGCCCGGCCCTACTTCCTTACGTACCGCTGGAGGCGCTTCGGACCGACTTCGGCCCCGTAGATCACCCCGTCCTTGTCCACCGCGATCCCTTCGGCGGCGCTGGTGCTCGGGGGATTCTTGTCCGGGTCCGGAATGAAGTAGAGCACCTTCCCGTCCTTCACGCTCCCGATCCGGATCCCGCGCTCCCAGTCCTGGCGCGTGCGGGCCACCGACTTCGACTCCGAGTCGGTCACGTACATCATGTCCGCGCCATCGATCCATATCCCGCTCGCGCGGGAGAACTGGAACCACTCGTCCTGCCACGCCCCGTTCTGGTCGGCAACGATGATCCGGTTGTTCGATCGGTCGCCAATGAACAGCCGCCCCTTCGAGTCCATCGCCAGCGCATGTGGCTGGTCGAACTCACCCTTCCCCGCGCCCTTCTTGCCGAAGGCGGCGATGAACTTGCCGTTCTTGTCGAACTTGGAGACGCGGGCATGGGCGTCGGCCGCCGAGGAGTGGCCTTCGGCAACGAAGATGTAGTCCTTCGTGACGAGGACGTCGTTCGGCTGGAAGAGCTGGCCCGGGTCGCGGCTGCCACCGGCCTTGCCGAGTGTCATCAGCAGCTTGCCATCGGGCGAGAACTTGAAGACCTGGTGTCCCTTGGGCGGGAGCGAGTCGGGACGCGCACGCCCGAGGCAGGCGCAGTCCACGACCCACACGTTGCCGTCGTCGTCCACGTCGATCCCGTGCGGGAAGATGAACATCCCCTTCCCGAACGAGCGGACGAGCTTGCCGTCG
>JAEUJK010000699.1 GCA_016794735.1 Gemmatimonadota bacterium
TCCATCACGCCGTACGGCGCGAGCCCGAAGTCGTCGGGCTGCGATGCACGAAAGTGCGCACGCGTGAGCAGCCCCGTGCCCCGGTCGAAGGAGAGGGTCGCCGGGAACCCCTCGACGGTGGCCCGCACCCGTGCCTGACGCTGGCCCGCAATCATCGTGTCGGGCAACGACGCGAGGTCGCCAGCGCGTAGCGCCAGCGGCAGCAGGCGCTCGGGACTGAAGGTGAAAAGCTCACGGCGTTCAGTCACATAGGCGATGTTCAGTGGCGCCCAGGCGGCCGGCGCACTGGGCCCGGTCGGCGCAAATCGACTCGCCACACTGTCGCGCACGAGGTCGATCACCTCGAATCCAGACGGGGCGCCGCCACCAAGAAAGCGACGTGTGTTCCGCCACGCCGGAATCGTGTAATCGCGCTGGTCGGTGACGCGTTCGTATGAGCCGACGACGTCGCCGAACGGACGGTCTTCAAAGGTCTGGCGATGCCAGAGGGTCACGAGCTCGAGGCGCGCACGTTCGACGCGATCGAGCAGGGAAAGTCCGCCCATCCGGTCGATCGCAACCTGTACGACGGTCGTGGCAGTGGACTGGGCGTTCGCTGGCGCGGGGGGACAGGCGCCGAGCGCAAGGAGGACAAGCAGGGTAGCTCGAGACATGACAAGAGTGGCAAAGAGGTGCCGACGATGGCGATGACGGCCCGACGCGCCAATCACGAGGTGGCGAATGACGGATGCGCGGGGTGACTGGCGCTGACGCGTCCCGCCCCGGTGCGCCCTCCCCCATCTCGACGCGAGTCGGACACCAGGTGAGGGTCCCATGGGCAGCACCGTGCGGCACAGCGGCAGTACTCGCGTAGGTGCCAGGCTCAACGCGGGCAGCGGCGCACGATGTGATGGGCCGATCAGGGCGCACGACGTGTCCGACGTCGGGGTGATGTACACCCCCAACCAGGAGCTCCCATGTTGCGCACCACGCACCGGCGGCTGGCGGTCTTCGTCGCGGCCGCCACGCTCGTCGCCTGCCTCGACCAGGCCACGGCTCCAACGACGGCGAACAACCGGAGCGTATTTGCCGACACCTCGTCGCCGCCTGACACCACGCCACCGGACACGACGCCACCGGACACCACGCCGCCGGACACCACGCCGCCGCCGGACACGACCTACGCCGGCATCATTCGTGGCTTCGTCCTCGGCATCGATTCCAGCGTCGTCCCTCCGCGCATCACGCCCCTCTCGCGCGCCACACTCGTAGTCCGTCGCCGCGGGAACGACTCGCTCCCCGCGAACGTACGCGAGCGCACGGGCACCGACTCCGCCGGTGCATTCCTGTTCAGCGGACTTCCGCGGGGCGTCTACACCCTGGAAGCGCGTGCCCCGCGATACCGCCGGGTGGAGCTGCAAGGGGTCGTACCCGGTGCGTCGCCGCTCACCACGCCACCCCTCACGATCGTCCTGCACCGTTGAGCACTGGCCGCTGAACGACCGAAGGGCCGACGCCTAACGCACCGGCCCTTCCTTCAGGTCATCGGCCATGGGCCACGCGTCGCCCGGTGCCTGCCCGACCAGCCCGCCCTACTTGGCCTGGAGCGGGCCGAGGACCTGGATGAGGTTCCCCGCGTTGTCCTTGAAGGCCACGTTGGCGCGCTGTCCCGGGCGGGCCGGATATGGACCGCTGAAGAAGGTGATGCCGCGCGCCCTGAGGGCGGTGACCGTACCGTCGAAGTCGCGCACGAGGATCCCGGCCTTGGCAATGCCGTGCGCCAGCTCCGCGGGACTCTTCCCGGGAACCGCATCGGTGCGCTGCAACAGCTCGATGAGGAGGCCATCGCCCTCCAGGGCCGCACCACCGGCGATCGGCCCCATCGCCCGAATAGTGAAGGCGCGGCGAAGGCCCAACGTCTCGGTGTACCAGCGGACGCTCGCCTCGAGGTCTGGCACCGAAAGGGCGATGAAAGCACCCGTGGCGCCCGCAAAGGGCGACGAGGTCGCGGACGCCTGTGCCAAGGCGCCCGCCGGAAGGCCTGCGAACACGACGCAGGCCGTGGTGAGTCGTGCCAGGATTCCGGGGACGTTCATGGTTCCCTCGTCACAGGGGACAGTGGATCGCCACGGTGTAAGAAGCCTGCGTCAGCGGCGGGACGCTTGAACGATGTGGACGTCTCTTGCGGGGACGATTCAGGCCGACTCCGACGCGTCGGCATCGGTGCGGTCAAACGCGCCACGATCCCGGCCTACGGCCGGCCCGCCACCGTCGCCCCAAACACGTCCTGCGGGCGGCGCGCCGCGCGCAACCGCGTCGCCGCGGCCTGGACCAGCGCGTCCTCGGACAACGATCGACGCACCTCAGCCACGTTCCCCAGCGCCACACGTACCATCTCACGGCCCAGGAAGGTCGCCACCAGCCGCGACGCACCGTCGAACGTCGCACGATCGATCTCGAAACCGCGATCGCGCACCGCTTGCCACGCCCCATCGAGCATCGCCGACGTGACCGGCGTGAAGGGCGTTTGCACCGCCGCACGAATCGCCGGGGTCGTGGCGTACGTGGTCAACACATCGCGGAACTCCGTGATCCGCGATCCCAGCTTGGCTTGCAGCGCCAGTTCCCCCGCGGTGGGCGGCGTCTCGGCCTCCTCCACGTCCGGCAGGATGCCGCCGCCCCCGAACACTTCGCGCCCGGCATCAGTTCGGTAGGTCACCGGCTCGGTCGTGCCCGCCTCCCGCAGGGCAGCGCCCGCCCGGTCGATGGAGCGCCCCGACGGCGTGAACCACCGCGCCGTGGTCAGCTTGAGCCCACCACGCCCGGCCTCGAAGACCGCCTGCGCACTCCCTTTCCCGTACGTCGCCTGTCCCATCACCAGGGCGCGATCATGATCCTGGAGCGCACCAGCCACGATCTCGCTCGCACTCGCCGTCACGTGATCGACAAGCACCACCATCGGGAGCAGCGGCCAACGCTGCGCCGTTATCGCGCGATACGTGCGATCACCACCGGGGCCACGCCCACGCATGCTCACCACCACGTCCGCGCTGTCCAGGAACAACTCGGCCACCGCCACGCCCTGCGTCAGCAGGCCGCCAGGGTTGTTGCGCAGGTCGAGGACCAACGATCGCATGCCGGCCCGCTGGAGCGAGTCCACCGCGCGAGCCAACTCACGCTCTGTGGA
>JAEUJK010000703.1 GCA_016794735.1 Gemmatimonadota bacterium
AGCCGACGAGTTCGTGGACCGGTCGGCTCAGCTGGCGGCTCAGGTGGCCGGCCACGCGTGAGGCGGCGAGGCCCACGAGCAGGAGGACCCCGATGGCAGCGGCAGCCACCACCGGCGCGAATCGGCCGATCACGAAGTCGAGCCGGCGGGCCTGGGTGGCGGCGGCGTCGAGTTCACGCGCGTGGGCCATCAGGGCTTCGCGGGCCACCGGACCCATCGAATCACGCGCGGCGGCGTCGAGGGCGGTGTTGCCGCTCCCCACGACCCGTTCCCACGCAGCCCCGGCGGAAACCAGGGGCAGGGCACGCCACGTCACCACGGCCCACGCCAGGGTGACCACCGCGGCAGGGACGATGGAAAAGAGGGAAAGCGCGAGCAGGAGTCGCTTCCGGAAGTCGAGCGTCACAGGGGGCCTACGCGAGGCATGGCGTGTGGTTTCGACACGGAAGATCCGCGCTGGGCGGCCGGGCGGGAGGGGGACGCCCACCCTTTCGGGGGCGCAAGTGGTTAGATTGCTTGCCGTTGCCCACCGCGCCCGCAGTCCGGGGCGCCAGTTCACGGTGCGACATCGGTGTCTCCGCGCCCACGCGGGGAGTCGGTGAGCGCGCCGCGGCTGAGGGGAACAGAGGCAGGCTGGCGCCCCGATGTGGGGCGTCGAGCCGCGAGGCCTCGCCCGCGTTCCGTGGCATGTCCGTGTGCCGCCGCTGGATGCGACTGGATTCTGCTCTCCGGCGTTCGCGCCTGGAGAGGGCACACCAACAATTCACCCTATGCAACCCCGTTCCAACCGCCCGGCGGCGCCACGTGCCGCAGTGGCCCCCCTTCATCGGGGGCCGCAGGCGATGCCCCAACACAGCTACGGCGCCCCGGTCGTCCAGCACGCGCCCAACGCTGCCCTCCTCATCGACTTCGACAACGTCACGATGGGGATCCGGTCCGACCTGGCCGGCGAACTCCGGAACCTGCTCGGCTCCGACATCATCAAGGGGAAGGTCGCGGTCCAGCGCGCGTATGCCGACTGGCGCCGCTATCCCCAGTACATCGTGCCGCTCGCGGAGTCGTCGATCGACATGATCATGGCGCCCGCGTACGGCTCGTCCAAGAAGAACGCGACCGACATCCGCCTGTCGGTGGATGCGATGGAGCTGGTGTTCACCCGCCCCGAGATCGGCACCTACATCCTGCTGTCGGGCGATAGTGACTTCGCGTCGCTGGTGACCAAGCTCAAGGAGTACGGCAAGTACGTCATCGGCGTCGGCATTCGCGAGTCGTCGAGCGACCTGCTCGTCATGAACTGCGACGAGTACTACAGCTACAACGCGCTTGCCGGCCTCGTGAAGTCCGGCGACGAGGAAGTGACGCGCTGGGATCCGTGGGAACTCGTCACGGAAGCGATCACGCGCATGCAGAAGAACGGCGACGTGATGCGCTCGGATCGCCTCAAGCAGGTGATGCAGGACCTCGATGCCACCTTCGACGAGAAGAACGTCGGGTCGGGGTACTCGAAGTTCAGCCGCTTCGTCTCGGATGCCGCCGACAAGGGGCTCGTGAAGATCACGAAGCTCGAGAACGGGCAGCTCGAAGTGTCGCCGCCCGATGGCGCCCCGGTGGCGTCTGCCGCGGCCGAGACCCCGCGTCCTTCGGCCGCTCCAGAGGGTGGTCGTGAGGAGCGCGGTGGCCGTCGTCGTCGTGGCCGCGGACGTGATCGTGACCGCGATCGCGATCGTGGACCGGCACCGGCAGCGTCTGCCAGCTCGACCCCCGCGCCGGCCGCACCTGCGGCTGCCGCGGCTGCCCCGGCACCGAAGCCCCAGGCGTCGTCCGCCCCCGTCGATCCGATGGGGAGCGAGGGTGAGCGCCTCACCCGCGCCGAGGCGTTCGACCTCGCGCGAAACGCGACCGCCGCGCTGGTCTCGGGCGACGATGCCGCGCTTTCGAGCCTCGTCCGCAAGAAGGCCTTCGAACTCCTCGGCCGGAACTCGGAGTCGCTCTCGGAGCGCAACTTCCACCGCATCCTGCGCGACGCACACGACGCCGAGGTGATCGACCTCCGTCGTCGCGGCGACGACTACGAAGTGTCGCTCCCGGCGAAGGCCGCGAGTGTGGCCGACCAGGTGAAGGCCGCCGAGGCTGCGGCCACGCCGCGTCCGGCGCCGAGCGCTGCTCCCACGCCCCGTGGCATGGGACCGCGCGGATTGCCGCCCCGTGGGCGCGCCGGGTCCGCGCCGCCGCCGGAACTCCTGATGGTGGGGGTCGTCGAGACCAAGCCCTCGGCGCCGGCACCTGCCCCTGAAGAAGCCGCGGCCCCCGAGAAGGGGAAGAAGCCGGCGGCCAGGAAGGGGAAGGGCGAGAAGAAGGCGAAGGAGGCGGCCGCCCCGGCGGCGCCTGCCGAGCCGACCGCTCGCGCGCGCAAGCCGAAGGCTAAAGCGGCGAAGAAGGCGGGGTGAGCGAACGACGCGCGCCCCGCGTCCTCGGTGCCGCCTTCTACGACCGGCCCACCGAAACCGTCGCGCGCCAACTGCTGGGATGCGTGCTTGAACACCGAACGCCCGTGGGGATGACCCGCGGGCGTATCGTTGAGGTGGAGGCGTATCTCGGGCCCGACGACCCGGCGTGCCACAGCGCGCGTGGTTGGTCGGAACGCACGCGCCACCTCCATGGCCCACCCGGGCGGGCGTACGTCTATCGCATCTACGGACTGCACTGGTGCGTGAACGCGGTGACGCGCGAGACAGGGCACGGCAGCGCGGTGCTGCTGCGCGCCGTTGAACCCCTCGCGGGCGTGGAACTGATGCGTCGGCGGCGCGGGCGCGTGCCGGACCGTCAGCTGGCGCGTGGCCCGGGGAACCTGTGCCAGGCCTTCGGGATCACCGGGGACGAGGATGGCGTGTCGCTATCCCGTGGTGCCCTGCGCATCCTCGAAGGTCCCGGGGTCGCGGACGCGGACGTCTTCGTGACGGCGCGCATCGGGATCTCGAAGGCCGCGGAGTGGCCCCTGCGGTTCGTCGTGCGCGGCTCCCCGTTCGCGAGCGGAAGCGTCGGCCGTCGTTAGGTGCGCGCGGGTTCGGGATCGAGCAGTGCCGCGAGCTGCCGCAGGAGCGCCTCGCGCGCGAAGGGCTTCGTGAGCAGGCGGGTGCGGTCGTCGAGCCCCAGCCGCTGCACGTCGATGTCGAGGTACCCGGAGATGTAGAGCACGCGCAGGTCCGGGCGACGACTGCGGAGTTCGCGGACAAGGTCGCGCCCACCCAATCCCGGCATGATGACATCGGTGACCACGGCATCGATGGCGTCGCAGGCCGGCCCGGCAAGGGTGAGCGCTTCGTACGCGTCGCTGGCGGCACGCACCACGAGCCCGGCGTCCTTGAGCATCCGCTGGGTGAGGCCACGCACCGCGGCGTCGTCCTCGACGAGCAGCACGGTGCCGCCCGGCAGCGCGGTGGCGCTCACCGAGGGTGGGGTGATGCGTTCGACCTTGCCGGTGCCAGCGGCCACCGCCCTGGGCAGGTAGATGCGGAAGGTGGTGCCACGGCCGACGGCGGTGTCCACCGTGATGCCGCCGCCACTCTGTCGCACGATGCCGTACACCATGGCCAGCCCGAGGCCGGTGCCCTTGCCGGCCGGCTTGGTCGTGAAGAACGGATCGAAGATGCGCGCCTTGACCTGGTCATCCATTCCGTGGCCCGTATCGCGTACCACGAGGGAGACGTACTCTCCGGGGGGAAGTCCGAGCCCCGTGGCGTTCCCCGGTTCGAGGAGGACCGCGCGGGTTTCGAGGGTGAGGAGCCCGCCGTCCGGCATCGCGTCGCGAGCGTTGATGGCGAGGTTCATCAACACCTGCTCGACCTGGCCCGGGTCAGCCCGCACGAGCCCCGCGTCGTCGGACGGCTGCGTGAGCAGCACGATGTCTTCACCAATGACGCGCCGCAGCATCTTCTCCATGTCGCGGACGAGCGCCCCAAGGTCGATCGCGCGCACCTGCAGCGCCTGCTTGCGCGAGAACGCGAGGAGTTGGCGCGTGAGCGTGGTCGCCCGCTGCGCGGCGTCCTGGATATCGCGCAGCTCACCGACATGCGGGTGGGACTCCTCGATGGATTCGAGGAGGAGGTCGACGTTGCCGCGGATCGCCGTGAGGATGTTGTTGAAGTCGTGGGCCACCCCGCCGGCGAGGCGACCGATGCTCTCCATCTTTTGGACCTGCAGGAGGTCGTCCTCCAGGCGCTTGCGGTCGGTGACGTCGAGGAGCAGCCCGTTCCAGGTGATCCCGCGATCACCCGGCGACGGGTCGGGGACGGCCGTGCCGCGGATCCACTTGCGCGTGCCGTCCGTGAGCTCGACGAGGAACTCCTCGGTCCACCGCGCGGGGCTGTGCGCCGCGTCGTCGAGGCTGCGCAGCAGGCGTTCGCGGTCGCCACTGGCCACGCGCACCAGCAGGTCCTCGAAGGTCGGGACGGGGTCGTGGGCCGGCGTGTTGAGCAGGTCGCGCATCCCGCCCGAGATGAACGTGAACGTGCGGGTGCCGTTGGGCGCCTGCTCGAACTGGTACACACATCCGGGCACCGCGTCGGTCAGGCGACGCAGCCGGTCCTCAGACGCCGACAACGCGGTCTCGGCGGCGGCGCGTTCGGTCGCATCCACCGTGGAGAAGACCACGCCGGAGATCCTCCCATCGGCATCGCGCAGTGGGGTGCCACTGAGGCTGTAGTGCCGCCAGGTGCGCCCACGGGTGCGGATCATCACGAGGTGCTCGCGCACGAGGTCGCCTCGCTCCAGCACGAGGTCGGCGGGACGCCACCCCGGTGGGTAAGGCTGCCCGTCCGCCGTCGCGAACTCCAATTCGAGCCCTAACACGCCGTCGCGGGCGATGCGCTCGCGTGTGGTTCCCCAGAGCTCGGCGAACCGTTGGTTGGCAAAGAGGAGCCGGCGCGAGGGGAGTTCGAAGGCTGACACCGCCGCTTCGGTGGTGGCGAGGATCGCATCGAGGAGGTCACGCTCCTCGGTCACCCGGCCGAACAGCTCACGGTTGCGGGCTTCGGTTTCCGCCAGGCGACGTTCGTGCGCCTCACGAGCCTGCCGCTCGCGCCGCGCGCGCGCGTCGAGCGCACACGCCGCCACGGAAATCGCCGCCGCCATGCCGAGCAGCAGCAGGTCGGCCGGTGATATGCCGCCGGGAGCGAGCACGCGGAGGCCGGTCACGCCCCACACGAGCAGCGCGGCGACCATCGCAGGCCAGAAGCCGCCGACCGTGAGGGTCGCCAGGACCGTGGTGATCACGGGGACCACGAACGGTGAGGCGATCCCCCGTGGGGCGGCCCACACCGTGACGAGGCCGCCGGCGCTGCCGAGGAGCGCGCCGAGGACCATCCGGGTCGGGTACCGCTCGTACCAGCTCAATATGACCCCTTGGGTCGAGCGCACACTAAACTAGTCCTGCGGGCACGGCCGCGCCACAGTCCAGAAACACGACGGGTCGCCACCGCAGTGACGACCCGTGAGGCGAGCTTAATCCTCGCGACTTACTTCAGGACCTCGATCGCGCTCGCGAGGTTGAATCGCAATCCGCCCTCGAAGACGAAGGTGTGCGAGGAGCCCGAGATCAGGAAGTTGCGACGCGTCGGCATCGCCGACGCCTGTCCGAAGAGCGCCGCACGCCCAAGTTGGACCTGCAGTCCAGTCGTGACCGTCGCCGAGACCTTGGAGGTTTGCTCGGCCACATCATCAAACACCTGCGACTGCGAGGCCGGGGTGGTGAAGGTGCCCTGCGGGTCCGCATTCTGGATCACGTTGATCGTGAGCCCGAGGCCGGCATACGGCTTGATGTTGCCCCAGGTGAGCGGATACGCGTAGAGCCCGATGCCGTAGCGACGCCAGTCGCTCACGTCGACCGGGCGCACCGAACCCTGGACCGTCGGATCGTAGACGCCGGCGACGTCCTCGAAGAACGCCTGGTCTACCGAGAGATAGAGGGCACCACGGCTTCGCGTGATGAGCCATTCGGCCCCGACCGACGAGGCGTTCACACGCCCGCCGCCGCTGGGGTCGAACGACGTGACGCCGCCCTTGGCTCCCCAGTACCACGAATTTTCGAAGTTGGTGCGGGGAGACGACGACTGAGCGCTCGCCACCGCCGGGATGGCGAGGGCGAAGAGCGAAAGACCGAGCTGCCGCGCGATGCGCATAGGATGGTACCGAGGTGGGGGTCCGTCACTGCAGGAGGTCCGACCGTGGAGCCGAAGCCCTCATTTCTCAGAAGGGGGACGAGGCAGCGCGCGGACGGGTCACCGTAGGCGTCGACCGAGCAGGTGATTTCGCCAATCCGGGTGCCGGCCTGTGCTGCGGATCACACTTGGCGTGCCCGGCGGGTCGCAGTTGCCTGCCGCCGGGGCCGGGAACCGTTGCGCCGCCGGCTCGAGACCGCGTGCCCCGCGTGTCCGGAAGCGAGGGCGGAGCACCGGCGCCCACGACATGAAGGACTGATTAAGTCGCGCTCGCCGCCCGAAAAGCGGCTTGCGGGGCCTCCCGTCGCGGTCCATCGTCTCGATCGACCCCACCCGAGTGCCGTGTACTCCACCTGCCTGTTCTGCACGTCTGACCTTGGGTCAAATGAGGTGGTGGAGGAATTCCCGGTCGGGCGACGCCTCGCGTTTGATTCGTTGCGTGGGCGGCTCTGGGTGGTGTGCCGCAGCTGCCGCCGCTGGAACCTCACCGCGCTCGAGGAACGATGGGAAGCCATCGAGCAGTGTGAACGCCTGTATCGCTCCACGCCGCTGCGGGTCTCGACGGACAACATCGGGATGACGCGATTGCGTGAGGGGCTGGAGCTGGTGCGGATCGGGCAACCGCTGCGGCCGGAGTTCGCCAGCTGGCGCTACCTTCCGTTGTTTGCCAAGCGTCGCCAGAACGTCGTGCAGTCGTCGCCGGCGCAGAAGCCCACGTGGGCGTCGAGCCTGTGGATGGCGTCGTCGTTCATCTTCTTCCCGCCCATGGCGCTGGTCACGCTCGCCGGCTCGATGCGCGAGGTGTACACCTACCGGCTCAAGACGTACGCGCATGTCCCCACCCCCGGCGGACGCGGCCACCATGCGGTGAAGGCGTACCACCTGCCGGAGGCGCGACTCCTGCACGACGACAACGCGTGGGGGTGGAAGCTCGAGGTCGAGCACGAGGCGGGGCGGACGGAGCTGGTCGGGCCGCCGGCACAGCGTGTGTTGGGTCGCCTGCTGGTGGCAATCAACGCGACGGGCGGGACCACGGAGGACCTCGACCGCGCGGTCGGCCTGCTCGGCCGCTACGCGCACGCGGACAACTTCTTCCATCGCCAGGGGAAGGCCAGCGACTGGCGTCGCGGGCGGCGGTACTGGTGGGACGACTCCCTGGTGGGGGCACTCAAGAACCGGGCGCCCTCGGCGCGGCTGGCCATCGAGATGGCGCTGCACGAAAGCGTCGAGCGTGAGGCGCTGGAGGGCGAGCTGCAGGCGCTGCGCGAGGCCTGGGAAGAGGCCGAGGAGATCGCGGCGATCGCCGACCACCTGTGAGGTGGTGGCGGGTGATGGGGGAGGGCGCGTGAGCTGGTAGCGCGTCGCGTGCGTGCGCTGCATCGTGGGGTCATGCGAATCCTTCGTGCTGCTGCCCTGCTGTGCGCGTGCGCCACCATGGCGCGATCCCAGGTGACCATTCGTGCGGGGTTGCTGGTGGACGGCACCGGCGCGAGTCGCCGCGACGTTGTCCTCGTGGTGAGCGGCTCACGCATCACCGCGATCCGGCCGGCACGCGCCAATGAACGCGTGACCCATGACCTGCGGCGGCTCACGCTCCTGCCCGGATTCATCGACACGCACGTGCACCTCGATGCGCACTTCGGCCCGGATGGGCGCGCCTCGAACCAGGGGGAGAACCCGGCGCAGCGGCAGTACGGGGCGCGCGAGAATGCCTATGCGATGCTCCGAGCCGGCTTCACCACGGTGCAGAGCATCGGGGCGAACTCGGACCTCGAGCTGCGTGACCTGCTGAACCGTGGGGATATTGTGGGCCCGCGGCTGCTCACCTCGCTTGCCGCGCTCAACGACACCACACGAACACCGGAGCAGATCCGCGCGTGGGTGCGCGAGACGGCGTCACGTGGCGCGGACGTCATCAAGATCTTCGCGTCGAAGAGCATTCGCGAAGGGGGCGACCAGACGCTGTCGGACGCGCAGATCACGGCCGCCTGTGAGGAAGCTCGTGCCGTGGGGCGTCGCATTTGGGTACACGCACACGCTGCGTCCGCCGTGCGGGCAGCGGCGATGGCCGGTTGCTGGGCGGTGACGCATGGCTCGCAGGTCACGGACGCCGAGCTGGCGTTGATGGCGGAACGCGGGACGTACTTCGAGCCCAACATCGGGCTGGTCTCGCAGAACTACATCGAGAACAAGGCGAAGTACCTCGGCATCGGCAACTACGACGAGGCGGGCTTTCGTTTCATGGAAGAGGGGATCCCGCGCAAACTCGCGATGTTCCGACGCGCCATGACGGTGCGCGGGCTCAAGGTGATCAACGGGACCGACGCGACGGCAGGCGCACACGGGCAGAATGCGCGCGAGGCGATCTATCGGGTCCGCGAGGCCGGGCTCGGGGCGATGGAGGCCATCCGGCAGCTGACGGCGGTGAATGCGGCCGCGTTAGGCATGGCCGACTCCGTGGGGACGATCGTCGTGGGCCACCTCGCCGACCTGGTGGCGGTGGAGGGCAACCCGTTGCAGGACATCACCGCCCTGCGTCGCGTGGTCTGGGTGATGAAGGGCGGACGGGTCTCGCGCGCCGACGGCCCGCGGTTCGAGCCGGGGCCCGCGGTGACGCGCACGTCGGGGGTCTCGTTCACGAACGCGCCGGCGGACTTCGATGGGGATGGCGACGCCGACATGTTCGTCGGAATGAACGGTGCGCCGAACCGGCTCTACCGCAATGACGGCGGCACACTGGTGGATGTCGCCACGGCGATGGGAGTCGCCGACGCGCGGCCCACGCGTGCCGCGGCGTGGGGCGACTACGACGGCGACGGTGATCCCGACTTGTTCGTGGGTTTTGCCCCTGGCGCGGGCAGTGTCCTGCGGCTGTATCGCAACGACGGCGCCCGCTTCGCAGACGTGACCGCGTCCGCTGGTCTCGCGCGCGACTCGGTCGCCGTGCGGCAGCCCGTGTTCGTGGATTTCGACGCCGATGGTGACCTCGACCTTTCGCTCGCCCTCCGCGATCGCGCGAATGCACTCTACCGGAACGACGGCGGTCGCTTCACCGATGTGGCCGCCACGGTTGGGGTCGCAGACACCCGGCCCACCGTTGGCGCGGTCTGGTTCGACGCCGACGGGGATGGCTACCTCGACCTGCTGACGGCGAACATGGATGGCACCACCAACGCGCACTGGCGCTTCGACGGGACACGGTTCGTCGACGTCGCAGGCAGCTCCGGCCTCGCCGCGGGCGGGCGTGCAGTGGGCAACACGGCGTTCGGGACGGTGCGCCCGTGTGTGGCCGACGTGGACAACGACGGTCGCCTCGACATCCTCATGGCCAACTACGGAATGCCAGCACTCTTCCTGAATCGCGGTGGCGGCCGGTTCGAGGACGTCTCGCGGGCCTGGGGGATGGCGATCGATGGCAAGTACGACACCTGCGCCCTGGGGGATGCCGACCACGACGGTCGGCTCGACCTCTACCTCAACGGCACGATCACTGGTGGGGTGAGTTATCGCGACTTCCTGCTGCGTAACGCCGGCGACCACTTCGAGGACGTCACCCCGGACAGCATCGGCGCCCAGCAGGGCGATCATGGAGCGCAGTGGACCGACATCGACAGCGACGGTGACCTCGACCTGTGGCTCACCGGATCGGCGACGACGGGGATGCAGATGGCCTGGCGCAACACGCTCCCGGCCGCCGTGGCCGGCCGCTCGCTCGCGGTGCGCGTGGTCGACGGGAAGGGGGTCGCGCGATTTGCCGGGGCCGAGGTGAGGCTCTACCGGGCGGGGACGCGGCAGTTGTTAGGCACGCGCCTGGTGGACGCGGGGAGCGGGTACGACGCCCAGGGCGACACCCCGGTGCACTTCGGCCTGCCGGCCGGGGTGGTGACCGTGGACGTCGAGGTCACCGTGGTCGGCGGCGGCCAGCGACAGGTGGTGGTGCGGCGGGGTGTCGCGCCCCGACGCTATCAGGGGCGCAGCCTCGTGGTCGAGGTCGCAACACCGCCACGTTAGGCGCACGGCTCGAACCCCATGCGCGCCTGACAAGGCCGGCTCGGCAGCCATCGCGCCGTGCCGCCTGCCTCGTGCCGTCTGCCGTCTGCCGTCTGCCGTCTGCCGTCTGCCCCTACACCAACCCCAGCTTCCGCCCCACCGTCTTGAACGCCCGCACCGCGAAGTCGATGTCGTCCTTCGTGTGTGCGGCCGAGAGCTGGCAGCGCACCCGCGCCGTGCCATGCGGGACCACCGGGAAGC
>JAEUJK010000704.1 GCA_016794735.1 Gemmatimonadota bacterium
GGCGCCTTCGACACCATGGCGGACGACGTGCCACCCAACGAACGACGCCGCACCGCGCTCTGGCGCGTCCTCGAGGCCACGCGCGGGGACGCCGGTCCCCTCGCCCCCTCACGACGCCAACGGGAACGCGCCCCGCTCCCACCCATGAGCCAACTCGAGACGACCGACGCCGATTATCGCGTGACCGGCCTCTCCCTCAACGGACATCCCATGCGACACCTGCGCGCCCTGCTCACGCCCAACGGCGTCGTCACCGCGCGCGAGTTGTTCGCCAACGGCCGCGATGGCAGCACCGTGGCCCACGCGGGACTCGTCATCTGCCGCCAACGCCCCGGCACCGCCAAGGGATTCGTCTTCCTGTCGTTGGAGGATGAAACCGGCATCCTCAACGTCATCGTGACCCCCAAGCGCTTCGAGCGACAGGCGCTGCTGATCTCGACCTCACCGCTGCTGCTGGTGCGTGGCACCCTGCAGGTCGAGGGAAAGGTCGTGAACCTGCGCGGCGAGCGCTTCACCGCCCTCAAGGCCGACGCGGGCGAAGCGTATGCAAAGAGTCACGACTTCCACTAACGACTCACAACCACGGCGACGCACCGACCAGCCTGCGCCGACATCCAGGCCCCCCATCCGACGGTGACGCCCAGCGCGACTCACGCGCCAGCTCGGGGCCGCAATCACCACGGGACCGCTGTGCGCGCAGGGCATCGGCCGGTCGCACACGCGCAGGGTATCTCCCGACACCAGCCACGTCGCCCCTCGACTCCACGAGTCTTTTCGTCGTGGAAACTTCCCAACATTCGCGGCCCGCACCACGTTTCGCTGCAGACCCTCTCGACCCACCCGCATGCGCCGCACCCAGCCCTGGACGACCGCCGCCTGTTACCTGGCCTTCATCTTCGCCAGCGCGGCGCCCGCCCTGGCCCAGTCGGCCAACGGGACGACGACCGCCGCCCGCCGCCCCTCGGAGCGCAAGGAACTCGTCGCGCTGCCCGCGAGCGGGGCCATCCGGCTGGACGGCGTCCTCGACGAGGAAGTCTGGAAGCGCGCACCGGGAGCGACCGGCTTCGTGCAGAGCGAACCACGCGAAGGCCAGCCCGCCACCGAGCAGACCGAGGTGTTCGTCGCCTTCGACGCCGACAACCTCTACATCGGCGCGTTCATGCGGGACTCGGACCCGTCGCGCGAGATCGTCAACGACATCCGCAAGGACTTCCGCGAGGACGACCAGGATGACTTCGAGGTGATCCTCGACACCTTCCATGACCGCCGGAACGGCTACGTCTTCATCACCAACCCGGCCGGTGGACGCGTCGATCGCCAGATCGCCAACGAGGGACGCGAGATCAACTCCAGCTGGGACGCCATCTGGGACGTGCGCACGCAGCGGCGCGATGATGGCTGGACCGCGGAAATGCGCATCCCCTTTCGCACGCTGCGGTTCGTTCCCGGCGCTGACCAGCCCTGGGGGATCAACTTCTCGCGCCGCATTCGCCGCAAGAACGAGGTGACGTTCTGGTCGCCCATCCCGCGGTCGTTCAACCTGATGCGCCTCTCCATGGCCGGCGAGGTCAGCGGGCTCAAGGTCGGTGCGGCGGGACGCGACATCCGCATCAAGCCGTACGTGCTCGAGAACACCGTGCGCGACATCGGCGTCTCCAAGTACGACCAGAAGTTCGACGCCGGGGTCGACATGAAGCTCGCCGTGACCCGCGGCCTCACCCTCGACGGCACGATCCGCCCGGACTTCGCCCAGGTCGAGGCCGACGAACAGCAGGTGAACCTCACGCAGTTCGCCCAGTTCTTCCCCGAGAAGCGCGAGGCGTTCCTCGAGAACTCCGGGATGTTCTACGTGGGCGATGCCGCGCGGCTCAACCGCGTCTTCGTGCCGGCGACGCCCGACGACGACAACCTGCTCTTCTTCTCGCGCCGCATCGGCATCCGGAACGACCGCCGGCCGCTGCCCATCGACGCCGGCGCGCGACTCACCGGCATGGCCGGTGGCTTCGGGATCGGGCTGATCAACATGCAGGTCCGTGGCGACGACGTCACCGACGCCAACAACTACACCGTCGTCCGCCTGCGCCGCAACGTCGCGCGCGGCTCCGACATCGGCGTGTTGTTCATGCAGCGCCAGTCCACGGAGAACGGCGACAACTACAACCGGGTTGCCGGCGTGGATGCCAACATCCGCTTCGTCGGCCGCCTCGACTGGAACTCCTACTTCGTCGGCACGCGGACGCCCGGTCGCACCGGCGGCCAGTATTCGGCGCGCACCTCGCTCAACTGGGAAGGCAACTTCTTCCACGGCAAGGGCGGCGTCATGTCCCTCGGCGAGAACTTCAACAACGACCTCGGCTTCTATCGCCGCATCGGCGTGAAGAAGTGGTTCGCCGACATCGGCATCCGTCCGCGCCCCGAGGCCCTGCGCAAGCGCGGCATCCGCGAGCTGCACCCCCACATCGTGTGGGACCTGTTCACCGACCAGGGGAACCACATGGTGCAGAAGCGCCTGCACTCCGGCCAGACGTTCTTCTTCGAGAACGGCGCCGTGGTGGAGCTCTCCTACAACCCGGCGTTCAACCTGCTCGATCGCCCGCTGCGCCTCAGCCCGAAGGTGGACCCCCTCCCGGCCGGCCCGTACGGATGGAACGAGTGGGGCCTCCTGGCCAACACCGACCAGAGCCGCCGCATCTCACTCAGCTCGCGCCTGGCCTGGGGCGAGTTGTACAACGGCACGCAGCAGACCATCAACGCGTCCGTCACGCTGCGTCCCAACTACCGGATCCGCCTCACCTCGGGCGTCCAGCGCACGGCCGGCGACCTCGCGCTCGCCAACGGCAAGTTCGTCAACAGCTTCTGGACGACGCGCGCGAACTACTCGTTCTCGCCCAACATGTTCATCGACGCGTTGTCGCAGTATGACCCGTCGTCGAAGCAGCTCAACGCCAACGTGCGCTTCAACCTGATCCACCACCCGCTGAGCGACCTCTTCATCGTCTACAACGACCAGCGGTTCCTCACGCCCGAGGCGCCCATCGCCGGCCGGTCCGTGATCCTCAAGTTCACGCAGATGATGGCCTTCTAGGGCCGGCGGCGCGCGAGGTGACCCCTGCCTCGCGCGCCCGCGTCCTACCGGCCTAACGCCTCGAAGCGCTGGTTCCCGATCCGGTACTCGCGCCAGTCCTTGTAGTCGAAGTGCCACCACTCGGCCTCGTAGACGAGGAACCCTTCGGCCTCCATCGCCGCACGAAGGATCTCCCGGAGTTCACGCTGCCGGGACGTGCCACCCGGGTAGTCGGGATACGAACGGTCCGACATCTCGTCGTAGCCGCCGGTCATCCGCACCGGGCGCCCGGTCGCGAGGTCGTACATCGTCAGGTCAACGGCACACCCGCGATTGTGTCGTGAACCACGCGACGGATCGGCGACAAAGACGTGGTTCGCCTCCGGCGTGCCGTCCCAGAACATCTTCGTCACGTACCACGGGCGATACCCATCGTGCACGAGCAGGCCGAAGCCCTTGGCCTTCAGGGCCCGATGCGCCCGCACCAGCGCTTCGGCCGCCGGCCGCTGGAGAAAGGCGCGGGCCTGCGTGTAGACCGGCACCGAGAGGAAGTTGTCGCGTGTGGCATACCGCACGTCGAGCTTGATCCCGGGATCGAGGGTCACCAGCTCAACGAGGTCGCTCTCGCGGAACGTCCCGGCCTCCGCCGGAGGTGTCGCGGCAAGCGCATCGCGTCGCAGCACCTCCACCGGCTTCACCGGCGTGATGCGAAAGACCGCCGCATCCTCACCCGGGATGCGACGTCGCCGGAACGTCACCTCGGCCGCCACGACCTGCGTGGCGCGTCCGCGCGCATCCCGCGTGAAGCGCAGGCGCTCCCCGGCATACAGTCCGTAGTCGGGGAAGGCGAACTCGTTCGGGCCGACCTCGCGCAACGGATACTCGGCGAACCACTCGATCAGCGCCGTCAGTCGCCCATGGCGCTCATAGATGTAGAGGACGTCGTGGTCCCAGCCGTATTCGCCGATCAGGCCGTTCCAGCGCGTCGGGAGCTCACGACGCGCCGCCCGCGCGGGGACCTGCGCCAACGTGTCGCGGCCCATGATGAGCCGGTCCGTTGTGCGGCGAACGATGGGGCCGTACGTGGCCGGATCGTCGACGACCAGCGTGTCACCGCCCAGTCGCCGCAGGCGCAGGCGGATGTCGCCGCGC
>JAEUJK010000732.1 GCA_016794735.1 Gemmatimonadota bacterium
TGGTCCAGGAAGATGTCGAACGTGGTGTTGCGGTACTTGAGGAAGGTGCGGACGTCGCGCGGGGTGCGGGTGGGGGCCTTGCCGCTCACCAGGTATTCCGCGAGTTCGTCGATCGCGCTGTCACCTAACGCCGTCGCAAACGCCGGCATCCGGCCCGTGCCGCCGCGGATCGCCGCGGTGATCTGCTCGCGCGTCAGGCGCCTGGCGACGCCGGTGAGGCTCGGGGCCATCGGCGTGCCCTTCGGGCCGTGGCACTCCGCGCAGTATGCGCCGAACAGCGAGCCTTCTTCACGCGGCACGATCTTGAGGATCCAGCCCATCTCGTTGGCGTTCACGTACATGATCCCGGTCTTCGGGTCGAAGGCGGGGCCGCCGTACTCGGCGCCACCGTCCACACCGGGGTAGATGATGATCCCCTGCGTGTTGGGTGGCGTCCACGGATGCGGCGTGGGGTTCTCGCGGAAGGTCTTGAGCGCCGAGGCGCGGGCCTCCGGCGTGCGATCGGTGAGGAGGTCTTCGGTGAGCTGCTGCCGGGCGAACGGCTTGGGTAGTGTCGGGAAACGCTGCGAGTCCGCCGTCACCTCGCCATCGAGCAACCCGGCGGGCATCCGTTGCCACGCGCTCGGGAACAGCTCGGCGCCCGTGTCGCGATCGAGCAGCCACACGTGGCCCGTCTTCGTCACCTGCGCGACCGCGTCGACCGGCTTGCCGTTGCGGGTGACGGTGACGAGGGTGGGTGCGGCCGGGAAGTCCCGGTCCCAGAGGTCATGCTTGAGCCCCTGCAGGTGCCACACCCGCTTTCCCGTGTTGGCATCCAGCGCCACGATCGAGTTGGCGAAGAGGTTGTCGCCGTGCCGGTTGGCGCCGTAGAAGTCAAACGATGCAGAGCCGGTGGCAAGGAAGACCATCCCGCGACGCTGGTCGATCGTGACCCCGGACCAGGCGTTGGCGCCACCGGCCACCTTCCACGCCTCGGCCGGCCAGGTGTCATGCCCGAATTCCCCGGGCCGCGGGATCGTGTGGAAGGTCCAGCGGATCGCACCGGTCTTCACGTCATAGGCGCGGATGTCGCCCGGGGCCGACGGGAGCGCCTCGGGGACCGAGGTGCCGATGATCAGCATGTCCTTGTACACGGCGCCCGGCGTGCTCGCCGACACCGAGAGCCCTTCCACCGGGCGATCCAGTCCCTCGCGCAGGTCGACCCACCCGCTGTCGTTCCCCCACCCGCGGGCCCTGAGACCGGTGCGCGCATCCAGCGCGAAGAGCCGATACCGGTAGTTGAAATAGACGCGTCCATCGTGCACCACCACGCCGCGGTACCGGATCCGCGGCCCCGTGAACTTCCCGCCCGTCGGATCGAAGCTCCACAGCTCTTTCCCGGTCGCGGCATCGAGGGCGAACGCGCGCTGCTTGGGCGACATGGCGTAGAGCACGCCATCGATCACGATCGGGTTGGACTGCATCTCCGACCCCTCGAAGGCGTCCTTCGTGTCGTACGTCCACGCGACCTGCAGCTGGCTCACGTTCTGCGGCGTGATCTGGTCGAGCGTGGTGTAGTGCGTCTTTTCGTCGCTCCCCTGGTAGACCGGCCAGTCGACATTGTCACGCGTGCACGCAACGAGCCCAAGGAGCCACAACTTCCTCATGGAAAGCACCTGATATCGAGAGGGTCCCACGGCGCCCGGTTCACCTGAACCGGCGCCACCGCGCGGAATCTGCGC
>JAEUJK010000769.1 GCA_016794735.1 Gemmatimonadota bacterium
ACCGGGAACCGATAGAGGACGTTGCCGTCGAGCTGCCACCCCGAGGCCCCCTCGCTCCAGAGGAAGTAGGTAAAGCGCGGATTCAGGGCCCAGCGCGCGTCCTTCAGCGCGTAGCGCACGTCGGCGCCGATCGAGAGCCGATCGACTTCCGTGTCGAACATCCAACCGAGGTTGCCGCCAACCGAGAGCTGTTGCGCGTCGGACCGCGCCGGGAGGAGTGCGACGGCCGCGAGCAGGGTGGAGAGGCAGAGGACACGGCGATTCATCGGGCGTTGCTCCTGGGTGAGGGGGTGGTAAGGGGACGCGGCGTGCGTGCGGCCAGCACGTGAACGACGGAAGGGACCTGTGGTGTCCAGCGAGGCAGCAGCAGGATCACGATCAGCTCCTCGATGGTGGAGACCGCGAGCACGGCGGCGCCGAGCCGCAGGGCCCACGACTGGTCGAGCAACCCGAGGACGGCGACGCCAAGGGCCATGGCGGCGACGGCGGCCCGCGATGACCAGAGATGCAATGCCGGGAGTCGCCCGAACCGCCAGAGCCCCAGCAACGGCGGGGTGACCAGCAGGACCACCACCATCAGGGTGAGCCCCGCGAGCGCGTCGCCAAGCTCAGGGAAGACGCGCAGGGCGAGGAACGGGGTGGTGAGGTAGAGGGCCGCGTCGGCACGGCTGTCGAGCTGGGCGCCGCGCGGACTCACGGTGCCGCGCCATCGTGCGACGGCCCCATCCAGCGCATCCGTGGCGAAGGCCACCAGCAGGAGCCACACAAACGCGTCACGATCGCGCGCGACGGCGGCCATGCTCAACGGGAGGATGAGCACGATCCGGCTCCAACTCAGGAGATCCGCGAGGGGCATCCGGCGGCACGGATGAGGTTGTCTCCAACATGCGCCCCAAGGCGCGGGGTGCCAAGGGGCGGCGCCCCGCGCGGCGTGCTAGAGCTCCGTCCGTACCTCCCACAACTCCGGGAAGAGGACCACGTCGAGCGCCTTCCGGAGGTATCCGGCACCTGTCGTACCACCCGTGCCGGTCTTGTGCCCGATGAGCCGCTCCACCGTCGTGAGGTGGTTGAAGCGCCAGCGCCGGAAGTTGTCTTCGACATCCACGAGCTTCTCGGCCAGGTAATACAGGTCCCAGTACTTCGCCGTGTCCCGGTACACCGCGAGCCATGCGGCGCGGATCTCCGGCTGGCTCACGGGCTGGGCGTCGTAGGTCGTGCGCAGGGCCGACTTCGCCAGCAGGCCCTGGGCAACGAGCGCCTGCAGGGCGATATCGTAGATCGACGGTGACTCGAGGATCCCGAGCAATCGCGCGTGGGCCTCGGCATTCCCGGCAAACGGGCGCAGCAAGTAGCGCTGGCGATTGCCGAGGAGGAACTCGATGCTGCGGTACTGCGGGCTCTGGAACCCGCTGGCCCTGCCTAACGCACCGCGGAACTCGAGGTAGTCGGCTGGGGTCATCGTCTTGAGGACTTCCCACGCATTGCCCATCTGCTCCTGCGCGCGGGAGACGCGGGCCAGCATCTTCATCGCCGGGGCAAAGTCGCCAGCGGCGAGGCGACGCATGGCGGCCTCGAGCTCGGCGATGATCAGGCTCATCCACACTTCCTGCACGTGGTGGATGGTGATGAACAACACCTCGTCGTGGGCGTTGGTGACGGGGACCTGCGCGCCCAGGAGGGCGTCGAGG
>JAEUJK010000795.1 GCA_016794735.1 Gemmatimonadota bacterium
GACTACCCCAAGCTGACGCGCATGGCGAAGTGGATGTACCTCACCGGGTGGTTTGCCGCGAACGCTTCCCAGCGACCCGGGATCGACCCCGGGTTCAAGCTGGAGCGCTGAGGAGCACCACTAGACGTAGCGTGCGATCGCCATGCAAACGGAGGCGATCACCAGGAGCAGGGCCGCGACCCGGAGCGCCATCTGGCTCCGGGCGCGCAAGGTCCCAAGCTCGGCCATGCGTGCGGCCTTGTCCGGCCCATCGGGCATCGCGGCCAGCTCCTTCCCGAGCGCGAGGGCTTTCACCGTCATGCGACGACCGACCCCCACGCCAACCGCGAGCGCGAGGAGCCCGGCGAGCGCGCCGATCGAGTAGGTGATGCCGATCGGCGAACCCATGTAGGCGGGTTGAAATCCACCCGACACACGGCGCAGCAGGTCGATGCCCGAGAGGACGGTCAACAGTGCGATCGCCGGGAGCACGTCGAAGTAGCGGTGCTTCATCAGGCCGCCCGTCACCTGGCCACCGGCTGGCCCCATGTCGGCCACGACCTTGAAGAGGAAGAAGACCGTCATCAGGACAGCGCCAACCCAGAACATCCCGCCGAGCACGTGCACGAGGCGAAGCAGTAGAAAGGCGCCGTCCATGAGTAGCCATCCGGGTGAGGGGTGCCGATGATACTCACCACGACTGGAGCTGCCGCAAGGGTGAAGTGACCTGGCCTCACGCGCCGCTTCGTTCCGCCGGATGTGGCGGAACCAAGGCCGCCACCGAGCCGCGTCGAGCGTGCGGAGTGCGCTACCTCAGCCCAACCAACCGCTCGCTCAGCTCCCGCAGCTGCGCACGCACGGCCGGGTCGTAGGCCTGGGCATGCGCGCGCCCGACGTTCATGCCATTGAAGAACTGGCCGGTGCCGACGTCGGGGTCCATCACGAGGTGCATCACGGCCCGCGCGCCGTCGTCGATCGTGGAGCGCGGCGTATACCCGCCACGCAGCACCATCCCCGTGGGCATCATCGTCGCTGGATGCAACGCATTGACGGTCACGCCCTTCCCCTCGAGTTCCGCCGCGAGGTCGATCGTGAACATCACCTGCGCCAGCTTGCTCTGCCCGTACGCGCGCCCCCCGCTGAACCCCCGCGTGATCATCACGTCGGTGAAGTCGACCGGTGCCGCCGACAACGACGACACGTTCACCACGCGCGCCGGGGTGCTGGCGAGCAACCGCGGCAACAGCAACCGCGTGAGCAGCACGTTGCTCAGGTAGTTCACCTGCATGCGCATCTCCACGCCATCCGGCGTGACGCTGCGCTCGTTTGGGGTCGAGCCGATCCCGGCGTTGTTCACCAGGACATCCAAGCGGGAGTAGTCGCGCAACACCTCGCCGGCAAAACGCCGGATGTCGGCATTGTTCGCGAGGTCGGCGGCGTAGAACCGGGCGCTGCCCTTCCCGCCCTGCGCGATGGCATCCAGCACCTCGCGCGCACGCGCCGAGTCGCGGCCGTGGATGATCACGTGGGCGCCGCTCGCGGCCAGTCGTACCGCGACCTCGCGACCCAACCCGCTCGTGGCCCCGGTCACCAGGACCACCCGCTGGCCCGCGGCAGGTCGCACCTGCGCCCCGGCATCGGCGCGTCCCAGGGTGAAGCCGGCGACCAGCAGGAGGGCGAGGGTGCGCATGACCATGATCCGTGTCCGGGGATTCCCCAACTTACAGCACGGGAGCCCCGCCGGGCCCGGCTGTCCGATGAAGGGCTGGGTCACGTCACCCATTGAGACCGCGGCCCGGATCTCGCATGATCCGACCGGGTAGTTGCCCCTTCCACCATGCACGCCATGCGCTCGCTTGCCGTTGCCCTGACCCTCTCATTGCTCCCCTCCCTCGCGCCGGCCCAGAACGAGGCCGCGTTGCGCCAGGCCTTCGAGGGGAAGCTGGTCTCCGTGAAGATGGCCATGCCCGGCACGAGCCGCGGCGTCGAGGTGTATCCGCAGCAGCAGGCGCCGGTGAACTTCCGGCAGGTGGCGGATCGCATCAAGGACTTCGGCACCGCGCTCAAGATCGGCGACCAGGTGATGGTCACGAAGGTGGTCGTCAAGAAGGACTCGCACATCGAGTTCCAGCTGGGCGGTGGCGGGTTCGGCACCTTTGGTGACGACGCCGGCTCCTCGTGGATCTCGGCAGACACCGAAAGCGAGACCCCGCGCGAGAAGGCGCTCAAGGACTCGATCAAGACGGCCCCCGGCCCTACACGCCGCAAGCAGCTCGAGAAGGAACTGGCGAACGCGCGCACGTCCCGCGAACGGGAAAACGATCGCGCCCGCGCCGAGGCCGCCCAGGCCAATGCCGCGCGCGAGGCCAACCTCCGCGTGAAGCGTGAGCAGGGCGGCAGCCGCTTCAACATCCGCTACAAGGATGGCATCCCCCCCGAAGGGCTCACGCCCGAAGGGGTGATGGCCGCGCTGGCGAACTATGTGGACTTTGCCGCCACCGGCGCGCGCGCCGCGACGGCGGCGGTGGTGCCGGCGCCGACGACCAGCACGACGAGCGCGACCAGCGGGGGCGGCATCGCCCAGCTCAAGAAGGGCCTCACGGTGCGCGAGGTCGAGGCGATGTTGGGCCCCGCGGATACGGCCGCGGAGGAGACCCAGGGCACGATGACCGTGATGAAGCGGACCTACACCGCCGATGGCATGAAGGTCACCGCAAGCTTCGTGAGCGGGGTGCTGATCGACTTCGCGATCACGCCGAAAGCCTAGTGATGGGGTGCCGCGCGGCGTTATGCCGCCCCGGCACCCACCACCCACGCCACGACATCCGCCGCGGTGTAACTCGATCGCCCGCTGAGGATGGCCCGCAACGTCGCCACGTCACTGCCCGACGTGATGAAGGGAGGCTCCACGCGGTCGCCGTCGCGCCGTTGGGCATGGCCGATGGTCGCGAGGAGGCCGTTGCACAGGCACTGACGCCCCTCCGTGTCGGCCGCGTCGCCACCTTTCGCGATGTAGTCATCCACGGGTTCGGCGGGGCAACGATACCCCAGCCGACCGTCGGACTGCACGAAGGGGGTCCGCAGGTAGCCCAGGTCGCACTCGCGGGGACGGGCGGCCAGCTCTGCCGCCGCGGCGTCCCCTTCCATATGAACCACCTTGAACGGATACCCGGTGGGCGACGCCCGCGGGTCCGTGGCCACGCGCACGCCGTCGCGCAACAATGCGGAAAGGACCCGCGCCTTGAGGCAGTGGTCGACGCCTGACTCGTTGCAGAAGGCGAACAGCGTCCCCACCTGCACCCCGTGCGCCCCCTGGGCCTTGGCCTCGGCCAGGGCCGTCGGTGTCCCCGCGCCACCCGCGACCCAGAACGGCAAGCCCAACTCGGCGAGCTTGGCGAGATCGACGATGTCTCGCTCTCCATAGATAGGCTCGCCGCGCTCATCGAGCGTCAGCGCGCCGCGCGGCGGGGCGTTGTGTCCGCCGGCTGTTGGCCCTTCCACGACAAACCCATCGACCCGCCCATTGGACTTGCGCGCCAGCGTCGTCGCGAGCGAGTTCGCCGAGACGATCGGCAGGAAGATCGGCCGCTTGAGTTCCGCCGGTGGCGGCTCGTGTTCCGCGGGATCGAGCGAGAAGGTCTCGGTCGTGCCGGCGGCGAGTCCGTCCACGTCGAGCCGAAGCTCCACGCGTTCGTGGCGTGCCAGCTGGTCGAGCACCCCGGGGATGTCGCGGGGGATTCCCGCCCCCATCAGGATCACGTCCACACCCGCCAACATCGCGCCGTACAACGTGGCGAGGTTGGGGAGCTGCACCTTGGTCAGCAGGTTCATTCCCACCGGACCGTCATGACCCTCGCGCGCGAGCGAGACCTCGACGAACGCGGCGAGCATCGCGACCTGCTGGCGAAACCGGGTCACCGTCTGCCGCCACATCGGGAGCAGCGGATACGGCTCGCCCGGGGCGAGCCCCTCCGGCCGGAAGAAGCGTCGCATCACCTCATCGGCGACCCCTGGCAGGGGGAAGCGCGCCATGGCACGCCGCATGGAACCGCACGGGTCGCCGAGGGCGAGCCGGCGCACGAGAAGTGTGTCGAGCACCGTGCCAGACACGACACCTAGCTGTCCACAGCGGGCGACGGC
>JAEUJK010000806.1 GCA_016794735.1 Gemmatimonadota bacterium
GTTCAGCGCGTGGCTCCTGTTTGTGGTGGCGGCGGTCACCGACTATGTCGACGGCAAGCTCGCGCGTGATCGCGGGCTGGTGACCAACCTCGGCAAGGTCCTCGACCCGCTCGCCGACAAGCTGCTCCTCCTGGCGACGCTTTTCCCGATGTACTGGCTGACGCGCGACGTGGCGTTGCTCGCCTCGTCGCCGGCCCCCTCGCAGTGGGTGGCCGAGGGGACGATCGGGCCCGTGCTGCAGAATGCGAAGGTCGCCTGGCCGTTCGTCACCCCGATCGGCCTCGTCGGGGCCCCGCTGTGGATCATTGGGATCGTCCTCGGCCGCGAGGCGTTCATGACGATCTTCCGCCATTATGCACAGCGCCGCGGGATCGTCATCGCGGCGATCGGCCCGGCCAAGTGGAAGACCGCCTTCCAGTCGATCTGGGCCGGCGCAGCCTTCTTCTGGTACTTTGCCGCCGCCGCCGCGGTGGAGCATCGCTGGCACGGGGAGGCGTGGCACGCCTTTGCCCACTTCAACGGGATCGTCGGGTCGCTGTCCATGGTCGGCGCCGTGACGCTCACGTTGTACTCCCTCTGGTTGTACCTGCAGCGCTACGGCCCGCTCGTCCTCGCGCAGCGCTCGCGCTCCTGATCGCGTGGCTGGCGTCGAGATCGTCACGATCGGCAATGAACTCCTCCTGGGGTTCACGATCGACACCAACGCGGCGTGGCTGGCCCGCCAGCTGAGCGAAGTCGGCATCGAAGTTGTGCGGCGCGCGTCGGTGGGTGATGCCGGTGAGGACATCGTCGAGGCGGTGCGCACCGCGCTGGACCGCACCGGCGCCGTGATCACCACGGGCGGCCTTGGCCCAACCGCCGATGACATCACCAAGCCGGCGATTGCCGCGCTGTTTGGCCGTGAGCTGTACTTCGACGAGGGGCAGTGGGAACACATCCGCACCCTGTGGCGCACGCGGCGCGGGACCGAACCCCCCGAGGTGAACCGCCAGCAGGTGATGCTCCCCGTCGGTTGTCATGGGCTGACCAACCGCCATGGCACCGCGCCGGGCATCTGGCTCGAAGACGAACGCGGGCGCTGGGTGGCGATGCTCCCCGGGGTGCCCCGCGAGATGCGCGGGATCTACACCGAGGAGCTGGGTCCACGTCTCTCCCAACGGGCGGGTGCGACGGTACCGCCCATTCGGTCCACCACGGTTCGCACGACCGGGATCGCCGAAAGCTCCCTTCCCGAACGACTCGGCGACGCGGCGCGCGGCGTGGATGGGCTTTCGCTCGCGTACCTCCCGGGGCAGGAGGGGGTCGACCTTCGACTGACCGCCCGCGGGTTGCCGGCCGAGGAGGCGGAGCGACGCCTCGCGGCCGCAGCGGACCTGCTTGTGGCGCGCGTGGGGAACCCGGTCTACGGCCGCGGTACCAGCGACCTGGCCGATGTCGTCCTGCAGGCGGCGCGCGCTGGCGGCCATACGATCGCCGTGGCGGAATCGTGCACGGGCGGGATGCTCGGTGAGCGGCTCACCGCGATCGCGGGCTCCAGCGATGTCTTCCTCGGTGGGGTCATCGCCTACGCGAACGCCGTGAAGGAGGCGTTGCTCCACGTGGACCGCGCCGTGATCGAATCCCAGGGGGCGGTGAGCCTGGAGGTCGCGCGGGCGATGGCCGCCGGTGCACGCGCGAGCACTGGCGCGACGATCGGCATCGGCATCACCGGGGTTGCCGGCCCTGGCGGTGGATCTCCCGACAAGCCCGTGGGGACCGTGTGTATCGGGGTCGATATTTCCGGATCGGAGCCAGTCGCGATTCGCGGCCAGATGATCGGCGATCGCGCCGAAATCCGGTTCCGGGCGACGCAGGCGGCGCTGGACCTCGTGCGCCGGAGACTG
>JAEUJK010000849.1 GCA_016794735.1 Gemmatimonadota bacterium
CACATCGCCATCGGGCACACGCGGTACAGCACGGCCGGGTCGTCGACCCTCGAGAACGCGCAGCCGGTGCTCGCGCGCTTCAAGGGTGGGCACATCGCGCTCGCGCATAACGGCAACCTCACGAATGCCACCGAGATTCGCGGGACCCTCGAGAACTCGGGATCGATCTTCGGCAGCACGATGGACTCCGAGGTCATTGTGCACCGGCTCGCGCGGGCACACAGTGGCTCGCCGGAACACATGCTCGCCGATGCGCTCGACGGGATCGAGGGCGCGTACTGCCTGACGGTGCTGATCGGTGAGACGTTGCTCGCGGCGCGCGACCCGCGTGGCTTTCGGCCCCTGGTCGTTGGACGTCTTGGTGACGGCTGGGTGGTTGCCTCGGAGACCTGCGCACTCGACATCGTCGGGGCGTCGCTGCACTGCGAGGTGGCTCCCGGCGAGATCATCGCCGTCGACAGCCGCGGCTTCCGGTCGCTGCAGATGTCCTCGGCGCGGCCGCTCACGCGCTGTGTGTTCGAGCACGTGTATTTCGCGCGTCCCGACAGCTACGTCTTCAGCGGCTCGGTCGATCGGGCCCGCCGCGCGTTGGGCCGCCGACTCGCCACCGAGTCACCGGCGCCGGGGGCTGAACTCGTCTTTGCGGTGCCCGACTCGTCGAATGCCGCTGCCCTCGGGTATGCGGAAGCTTCGGGGCTCCCCCTCGAGCTTGCCCTCATCCGCAATCACTACGTGGGGCGCACCTTCATCCAGCCGACGCAGTCCGGCCGCGACGCCAAGGTGAAGGTGAAGTACAACGCCGTGAAGGAGGTGCTGCACGGGCGCAGCGTCGTCATGGTGGACGATTCCATCGTCCGCGGCACGACGACCCGCGGCCTGGTGGCCCTAGTGCGCGCCGCTGGGGCACGCGAGGTCCACATGCGGGTCTCCTCGCCCCCGATCACGGGCCCCTGTTACTACGGGATCGATACGCCCAGCAAGGAGGAGCTCATCGCCGCCACGCACTCGCTGGCGGAGATCGCCACGGCCATCGGGGTCGACTCCCTTGCTTACCTCTCGCTCGAGGGGATGCTGGGCGCCGTTCCCGGGGGGCCGCACGGTTTTTGCCATGCCTGCTTCTCGGGGGAGTATCCGACCGCGCCCCCACTCGTCGATCTGCACCGGGCTGGAAAGGACATGTAGCGCCCGCAGGACCCTGCCCCGGGACGGTCACCTGGTCCGATTGGACGCGGCACGACATCGAGGCAATCCATGACGCAGTTGGTCTACTTCTTTGGGAATGGCAGGGCCGAGGGGACCCGGGAGATGAAGGCGATCCTCGGCGGAAAGGGGGCCAACCTCGCCGAGATGACCAACATCGGCGTTCCGGTGCCCCCGGGCTTCACCATCGCCTGCTCCACCTGCCTCGACTTCCTGAAGGACGGCAAGCGATCTGCCGGGCTCGAGGCCGAGGTCGCGGACCATCTGGCCAGGCTCGAAGCTGCCACCGGGCGAGGCTTCGGGGACCCGACCAACCCCCTGCTCGTGTCGGTCCGGTCCGGTGGACCGGTGAGCATGCCGGGGATGATGGAGACCATCCTCAACCTCGGCCTGAATGACCGGACGGTCCAGGGGTTGGCCGCGCAGAGCGGCAACGCGCGCTTTGCGTTCGACTCCTATCGCCGGTTCCTCCAGATGTACGGCGACGTCGTCCTCGGGGTGCCGGTGCAACAGTTCGAGCACCTGCTCAAGGCGAAGCGCATCACCGCCGGGGTCGCGAGCGACGCCGAGCTGTCCGAGGAAGCCCTCCGCAACCTCGTCGAGGAATACAAGGCGCTGATTCGCCATGCCACGGGTGCCGACTTCCCGATGGATCCCGCCGAGCAGGTGTGGGGCGCGATCGAGGCCGTGTGGAAGTCGTGGATGCTCAAGAAGGCCGTCGACTATCGCCGCGTGAACGGCATCGCCGAGACGCTCGGCACGGCGGTGAACATCGTCGCCATGGTGTTCGGGAACATGGGCGACGACTCCGGCACCGGTGTCGCGTTCACGCGCGACCCCTCGACGGGTGAGCGTCGCTTCTACGGCGAGTTCCTGGTGAATGCCCAGGGCGAGGACGTGGTGGCGGGCATTCGCACCCCGCTGCACATCGACGAGATGGCGGTGCGGCTCCCCGCGGCCTACGCCGAGCTGCTGCGCATCCAGGATGTCCTCGAGCGGCACTTCCACGACATGCAGGACCTGGAGTTCACCGTCGAGCGCGGCACGTTATACCTGCTGCAGACGCGAACCGGGAAGCGCACGGCCGCGGCGGCAATTCGCATTGCGCGGGACATGGTGGACGAGGGGCTCATCACCACGCGCGACGCGATCCAGCGCGTGAACGCCGGCCAGCTCGACCAGTTGCTGCACCCGGTCATTGATCCGTCGGCCCGCGCGGTGCCGATGGCCACCGGGTTGCCCGCGAGCCCCGGTGCCGCCGCCGGCATTGTCGTGTTTGACCCCGATGTCGCGGAGTCGCGGGCGGCCCGTGGCGAGGCCGTGATCCTCGTGCGCGAGGAAACGACCCCCGAGGACTTCCACGGGATCGTCGCCGCGCGGGCGGTGCTCACCTCACGCGGGGGCATGACCAGCCACGCCGCCGTGGTGGCGCGCGGGATGGGCAAGTGCGCCGTGGTCGGTTGTAAGGAAGTCGAGGTGGACGCCACGCGTCGCGAGTTCACGGTGGGTGACGTCACCGTGCACGAGGGCGACTGGATCACGCTCGATGGTGCCACCGGTCGCGTTTTCCCCGGTGACCTCCCGACCGTTCCGTCGGAGGTGGTGCGCGTGACGCAGGGACAGCTCGCCGCGAACCAGGCGCCCCTGCACCAGGCATTTGCTCGCGTGCTGGAGTGGGCGGACGGCGTGCGACGGCTCAAGGTGCGCGCGAATGCGGACACGCCGCGCGATGCCCGGGTGGCGCGCGCCTTTGGCGCCGAAGGCATTGGGCTGTGCCGCACCGAGCACATGTTCTTCGAGGGCGATCGGATCAACGCCATGCGCGAGATGATCGTGGCTCGCGATGAGGGCGGACGGCGTCGCGCCCTCGCCAAGCTGCAGCCGATGCAGCGGGCCGACTTCGAGGCGATTTTCGAGGCGATGAACGGGTTCCCGGTGAACATCCGCCTCCTGGACCCGCCGCTCCACGAGTTCCTTCCGCATGGGGGCGAGGAAACGAAGTTACTCGCGCGTCAGCTTCGCCTCTCCCGCGAGGAGATCACGCGCATCGTGGAAGGACTCCGCGAGTCGAACCCGATGCTGGGCCACCGTGGCTGCCGCCTCGGGATCACCTACCCCGAGATCACCGAAATGCAGGGCCGGGCGATCTTCGAGGCGGCGGTTCGCGCGAGCCGTCGTGGTCTGGACGTCCACGTGGAGATCATGATCCCGCTGGTCGCCACGGAACGCGAGTTCGCGCACCAGCGGGCGATCCTCGAGGAGTGTCACACGCAGGTCGTGCGGGCGATGGGGTACGACATCACGTACCAGATCGGCACGATGATCGAGCTGCCCCGGGCCGCGCTGACGGCCGCCGAGATCGCAAGCTCCGCCGAGTTCTTCTCCTTCGGCACGAACGACCTCACGCAGACCACCCTGGGGCTCAGCCGGGATGACGCCGGACGTTTCCTGCCCGGGTACGTCGAGCGCGGCCTCCTTCCCGACGACCCGTTCCAGGTGCTCGATGTCGTCGGGGTCGGCAAGCTCATTCGCATGGCGGTGGACGATGGACGCCAGGCGCGGCCGGGACTGAAGACCGGGATCTGCGGAGAGCACGGCGGCGAGCCTCGCTCGATCGCCTTCTGCCACTCCGCGGGCCTCGACTATGTTTCGTGCTCGCCGTTCCGGGTTCCCATCGCGCGGTTGGCCGCGGCGCAGGCAGCGCTGGCATCGTGAGGGGTCGCTTGACGGTGTGACGGTCCGGGGCGTAGCGTCGCGGGCCGTCAGGACCCTCTCGCTCCTCCACGCCCGTGAGCGCATCCAGAAAGCGGCCGTACCCACTCGCAGGCCTCGGCGCGAGCAACGCGCCCACCGTCATCACGGTCCCCGAGACGTCACTCACGATCGGGGGCACCGGCATCGCGATCATCGCGGGGCCGTGTTCGGTGGAGAGTTACGGGATGCTGAGCCAGACGGCGACCGCGGTGCGGGCCTCGGGCGCGGCGTTCCTCCGCGGCGGGGCGTTCAAGCCACGCACTTCGCCGTACACCTTCTCGGGACTCGGCGTCGACGCGCTCGAGATGCTCGCGACGGTTCGCGCAGAGACCGGGATGCCCGTGGTGACCGAGGTGATCGACACCCGGCTCGTGGACACGGTCGCGATGTACGCCGACATCCTGCAGATCGGCGCGCGCAACATGCACAACTACGCGCTGCTGTCGGAGGTTGGCCGCACGCGGAAGCCCATCCTGCTCAAGCGGGGGTTTGCTGCGACCATCGCCGAGCTGGTGATGGCCGCCGAGCACATCATGACGCAGGGCAACATGGACGTCATCCTGTGCGAGCGCGGCATTCGGTCGTTTGACACCGAGACCCGCAACACCTTCGACGTCGCGGCGATCCCGGTGCTCAAGCGCGAGACCCACCTTCCCGTCATCGTGGACCCGAGCCACGCGGCCGGCCGCACCGACATCGTGGCGGCCCTCTCCAACGCGGCGGTGGCCGCTGGTGCCGATGGTCTCATCGTCGAGGTGCATCCGCGTCCCCCCGAGGCGCTCTCCGACGCCGACCAGTCGCTGAGCCTCACGGAGTTCGATGCGCTCATGCGTGGTCTCGCCCCGTTCGTGCAGGCGGCCGGGCGACACCTCGTGGCCCCCGCCCCACTTCCGGTCACGCCCCACACGGAGCCCGCCTCGTGACGTCTCCCCAGGAAGCGGTGCGCGAGCTGGCCCGCCTGCGTGAGGACATCGAGCAGGTCGACCGCCAGATCGTCGAACTCGTCGTCCAGCGAGCCAAACTCGCCGAGGAAGCTGGCGCGGCAAAGCGCATCGCCGGGCTTCCGCTGCTGGATCCCGTGCGCGAGGCCCGCGTGATGGAAACGGCCGCCGAATACGCACGGCAGGCCGGGATCCCGGATGCCGAGGTGCGCCAGGTCTTCCGTCTCCTCATCTCGATCGCCCGCAAGTCGCAAGAGGCCACGCCATGACGACCCCGGAGAGTGCGATCGGCGCGATGCCGATCGGTGCCGCGAGCCACGTCCCTGCGGACCAGGTATTCGCGGCACCGCAGAACGCCACCGACTTCAAGTTCGACTCGCGCACGGCCGGCGTGTTCGACGACATGGTCGGTCGCTCGGTGCCGTTCTACCACGAAATCCAGCGGATGACGACGGAGTTGGCCGCGGATTTCGCCGTGCCGGGGACGAACCTCTACGACCTCGGGTGCGCCACCGCCACGACGCTCATCGCCTGCGAGCCCGTCGTGCATCCTGACGTGCACTTCGTCGGGATCGACAATTCCGCGGAGATGCTCGCCAAGGCGCAGAGCAAGCTCGACGCACTGCCAAGTGCACGAAAGCGGACCCTCGTGCTCGGCGACCTGCACGAGGAGATCAAGATCGAGAACGCGTCCGTGGTGATCCTCACGCTGACACTGCAGTTCGTGCGCCCCCTGCACCGCGAGCGATTGATTCGCACCATCGCCGAGGGGTTGAACCCGCAGGGCTGCCTGATCCTCGTGGAGAAGCTCACCGAGGATGACACGCTCTTCAATCGCCTCTTCATCAAGTACTACTACGACATGAAGCGGCGGCACGGATACTCGGAGCTGGAGATCTCGCAGAAGCGCGAGGCCCTCGAAAACGTGCTCATCCCGTACCACCTCGAGGAGAACGAGGCGCTCTGCCGGAAGTGCGGCTTCAC
>JAEUJK010000901.1 GCA_016794735.1 Gemmatimonadota bacterium
GTGATCCCGCTGCTGGGCGCGAACGAACGCCCGAATCCGGTCACCACCACCGCGACCGGGAGTGCGGTTGTCACCGTGATGTCGCCCGACAGCATCGAATGGACGCTGTATGTGTCCGGGATCGATTCGGTGACGCAGGGCCACTTCCACGCTGGCGACGCCACCGTGGCGGGGCCTGTCATGTTCTTCGTGTTCTCCGGGCCGACGACGGCCCGCGGCGTCACCGGGCTGCTGAGTTCGGGGATGATCCGGCGCTCGGGATCGACCTTCAGCGGCGCGTACACGTACGACTCGCTCCTCACGCGCATTCGCGCGGGGACGACGTACTTGAACGTGCACACCAGGCGCAACGGGCCTGGAGAGATCCGGGGACAGGTCACCAAGTAGCAGCGTGCGATGCCGGCGAAAGCCGGCATCGTCGTTTCCGGCCCGGTCGCGCCCGGCAGCCAGGCGGCGTCGACCGGGACGGCGGTGAATCATTCGTTAGGTTGCGGCGTACTACCGCGAGGCCCGCGCATGGGGCCCCGACCCGCAACTTTCCATCATGACGAAGCGATTCACCTTCCTTGCCATTGCCGTGCTCGCCAGCCGCGCCGCCGAGGCGCAGGCGTGGAACTACCCGGCCTTCCAGCCGCCGCGGATCGAGTCACGGGAGTTCAACTTTGCCCTGGCCGATGCCGGGAGCGCCGGTACGACGCTCCTCGTGCAGTGGCGCGAACTTGCCGCCACGCGCTCGCAGTTCACCCTCGAGGCGGGGATCGTGGCGCCGGACCTCGGCGACAACATCCTGGTGCTTGGCGCCGGGTACGCGTACCAGGCCCACCGGTCGGACCCGGACGTGCCGCTCGATGTCGTGCTCACGGCCGGTGCGGGGGTCGGGCTCGGCCGTTCGACGACCATCCGCGTGCCGCTGGGTGCGTCGTTCGGCTACCGGTTCGAACTCGAGCGCAATATCGCGCTGACGCCGTACGTCCATCCGCGTCTTTCCGCCGACATCTGTAACAACTGTCGTCGCAACGACGACCTGGGGTTCGGGATCAACTTCGACGTTGGCGCGAACCTGGACGTGACCCGCAGCCTCTCCCTTCGCGCCGCGGCGCTGTTTGGTGGCGGCGACCTGTTCTCGCAAAACGGGCTCGGCATCTCACTCGCAATTCGCCCGCCTGGACTTCGTCGCTAGGTCGGCCGGCGGTTCGCCGCGACGAGGCCTCGTCGCGGCTCGGCGACGACCATGCGCGACCGCTCATCGACGTGTCACGACGCGGAGACGGCTGACCCGGACGCGGAGATGACAAACCCCGACCGCACGTCGATCGGTCAATGCGCGAAGACGGCTGACCCGGACGCGGAGATGACAAGCCTCGACCGCACGTCGGCGCATCACCGCGCGGAGGCGGCTGACCCGGACGCGGAGATTACAAACCCCGCCCGCACGTCGATCGGTCATCGCGCGGAGACCGCTGACCCGCCTGCGAAGACGACAAACCGACTCCACACGTCGATCGGTCACCGCGCGACGTCCGCTGACCCGGCCACGAAGACGACCAACCACGACGGATCATCGACGTGACGCCGCG
>JAEUJK010000108.1 GCA_016794735.1 Gemmatimonadota bacterium
TGTCTCACCGTGCTCTCCGGCGTCGGGGACGCCTACGGATTCGTGCATGCCTCCCGGATCTGGCAGGCGGATGAACTGCGATGGACGGCGCTCGGTCGGTCCGCCCTCGGATTCGGGTTCGGCATGTCGATGCAGTGGATCGCCCTGCGCTACCTCCACCGGTTGGGGGTGACCGTCGCCGAGGTACAGACGATGGTCTGGTTTGCGGTGACCATGATCGGGATCGCGGTCCTCAGTCGGAGCTTCCTGCAGTGGGCCCTGACGGAGCGGGTGGTCGCCCTCGGGATCCTCTGTGGGCTCGCCTGGTTGATCGGCCGCACCGGGGGCGGTTAGCCGTTCGGGGGGTGGGAAACCCCGCCACGGTGGTGGGGTAACAGCCGCGCGGTGTATTGTCCCCCCTCCGGCCTCTCACCCTACACGGCGTGCACCGATCCCTCTCGACCCTGGGAATTCTCCTGCTCGGTGCCCTGCCGCTGACGGCCCAAGGGCGGGTTGCCGGCACGGTGATCGACTCCACCCGCATGCGTCCGCTGTCTGGAGCACGGGTCTACGCGATTCCTGCAGCGACCGGCGGAAGGCTTCAGGCACTCACGGACAGCGCCGGCCGCTATCGCTTCGACAACCTCGCCCTCGGCACCTGGGTCCTCGACGTCCGCCACGAACGGCGCGACTCGCTCGGCGTCGAGGTGCCACTGGTGGCCGTTGAGCTGCGCGAGCCGGGTGAGGTGAAGGCCGACCTCGGACTCCCCGGTACCAAGCAACTCATCACCGCGCGCTGTGGTCCCGATGTCGAAGTCCTCGGCGGTGGCCTCATCACGGGGATCGTGCGCAGTGCCCGCGACGGCACCCCGCTGGCCGAGGCCACCGTGCACGCCCGGTGGAAGACCTTCCTCGTCGAAGGGGGCAAGCTACAGCGGGACAGCGGGCGCGCGGATGTCGTGACCGGCTCGCTCGGGCAGTATGTGTTCTGCGGCGTACCGGCCGGGGCGGGGATCGCCGTCACCGGAGTGCAGGGGGCGGATTCGAGCGGCACCCTGGACATCACGATGCCGGGGGATCGGGTGGTCGTGCGCGACCTGTTCGTGGCGCCACGCACGTGGAAGGCGATGACCCTCCGGGACTCGGTGGGCGATGCTGCGACGGTGGAGGCATTGGCCGGGACCGCGCGCGTGGAGGGGCGCGTGCTCAACGATCGGGGGCAGCCGCTGGACGGTGCCCAAGTCAACCTCTCGATTGCTGGTCGTGCGGCGCGCACCGGCTCCAGTGGGATGTTCGCCCTGGACTCCCTGCCGGAGGGGACGCACGTCCTGGACCTGCGGGCCATCGGGTATGCGCCCATCCGCGTCCCGGTGAACCTCGCGAGCGACACGCCGGTGCGTGAGACGTTCGAGCTCACGCGGATCACCACGATCATGGACACGGTGAAGGTGACGGCGGTCCGGGTCTACTCCGGGGCCCAGTTTGCTGGTTTTGAGCGTCGGCGTCGCATCGGTACCGGGTGGTTCATGGGGGTCGAGCAGCTCGAGACCCATGCGTATACCTACCCGACGGACCTGGTCACGATGGCCCCGGGGGTCTTTGTGCGCGGCGTGGGCCCGGACGCCCTGATCCTGATGCGCGGCAACGGGGGCGACCTCTGCATCCCGACCATCTCGGTGGATGGGGTGCGCCATGTGGGCGACGCGCTCGACCTCCAGGCGTTGGCGCCCGTGAACCGGCTCGTGGGGGTCGAGGTGTACTCGAGCAACGCGATGATCCCCGTGGAGCTGCCGATGGCGATGAACGGGTGTGGGGTGATCGCCTTCTGGACGGGCAGCCGCGCGGCGCCCGGCGCGAAGAAGCCCTGAGCGCGCCCTAGAGGCGCGCCAGGTAGGTCACCTTGAGGCGCAGCGCCCGGTTGCGCGGGTCCCACGTGGAGGCGTCGGACCCGCGTTCTTCGTTGAGCACCACGAAGATGTCGCTGCCCGGGCGATGGATGATGTTCAACCGGAGGTTCGCCGAGACATTCTTCGCCAGGGAGTTGTACTGGATGAGGGAGTTCAACGCGACCCGCGTGTTGAAGGTCCAGCCCGCGCGCAACGACACGAGATGGACCTCGAAGGCGCCGTTGGGCAGGTCCGCCTTGCTGAACGAATACCCCGTGCGCAGCGCCAGGTGCTTGCCCGGCGTGGCCGAGATCCCCCCGCGCACGTTGTGCAGCGTGCCCCCAAACGTGTTCTGCAGGTCGATGTTCACGTCGCCCATGACCGGGCGCGCCCGCCCGCTGCTCAGGAAGATCGAGCGCGACTCGTAGAGGTAGTCCCCGGCCGGGACGTCCACCCGCCCGGTGAGCGTGAACGGGGTGACGATGCGGTTGCGCCCGCGCGTATAAAACAGCCCGATCCCATCCTCGGTGTTCCAGATCGGCCGAAGCCCCACGGTCGTCGTGTAGTCCAGCCGCTGCCAATCCATGTCGGCCACATGGTCGGTCCACAGCAGCATGTTCACCCGGCGCAGGTTCAGGAACGAGGTCGGGCGCCACGTCGCGCGGGAATTGCTCTGGGTCCGCCGGATGTTGGTGCGTGTGACAAAGCCGGCAGCCGCATTGGCCTCGGCGCCGACGGTGAGATGTGACGCCGAAATGCCGAGCAGGTTGGTCTGGTAGTCGGCACCGAGTCGGTAGGCGATGTCGTCTCCGCCAGCGCCTTCGGTGGCGGTGGATGCCACGAATCCCTGCAGGTTCAGCGCGCCCTTGGGCCACCACGAGAAGTCCGCGCCACTCGCCGTGTTCCAGGTGGAGTCGCTGCGACGGTCCACCACCATGGCGCCGATGTAGTTGGCGCTCCCCAGGTCACGCTTGACGCGCGCCACATTGAACAGGGTCGCCGGTTCTCCGTATTTGGCCCCGTTGACGGCGGAGAGCACCCCGACGGTCTGGTTGCCCACGCGTCCGCTGAGTCGGCCACCGCCGATCATGGGGACTTCGCCGAACGACGGGTTGATCCCGATGTTACGCGAGAAGAAGAGCTGGAAGGGCGGGGGCTCGAAGCTCCCGCGTGCCCCGAAGTCGAAGATGCCCGAGTTCTCGAGGAAGAAGTCGCGCTTCTCGGGAAAGAACAGGTTGAAGCGGGTGAGGTTCACCTGCTGGTCGTCGACCTCGACCTGCGCGAAGTCCGTGTTGTACGTGAGGTCGAGCACCAGCCCCGGGCGGACCTCGCTCTTGAGCTCCACGCCGACGTCGCCGAGCCCGCGGTTGGTCAGGACGCCATCGGGTCTGGTGCGGTCGTGGCCGGCAAGCACGTACGGGCGGATGTCGGCGTTACGCCCGGGCTCGCGCAGCCCCTCGAGCCCTTCCAGGTGTCCCGCCCGACTGACCCGTGCGAATCCCTCATTGTTACGCGACCAGCTCGTCCAGAGCACTTCCTCGTTCTTGCGACGAATGACGCGATAGGCGTTGAAGCCCCACGTCGCGGGGTTCACCGGGTACCGCAACGTGCGGAAGGGAATGGCGAACTCCGCGGACCATCCCTCGCGGACCCGCTTCGCCGCGACGTACCAGACGCCGCGCCAGTCCACGTTGAAGGTGCGTCCCTCGTCCGTGATCAGCGCATCGAACTCTGCCCCGTTCGGGTTGGTGGCAAAGACAAAGGCATTGCGGTGGTCGTGGAACGGGTCGAGGAGGATGGCGATGCCATCGTCGCCGCCAAACCGTGGCTTGCCGTCGAACTCGGGCTCCATGACCTTGTCGCGGGCCAGGATGCGGGCGACGATCCGCTCGGGGTCGCGGTCCCGGGCGAGGACGCCCACGTACATCGTGTTGGCGTCGAAGAGGATCCGGATCTCGGTCGACTCGGTGGCGGGCACGCCTTCCAGCGGCTCTCGCTGCTTGAAGTCGCTGATGACCGGTGCGGCTTGCCACTCGGCCTCGGTGAGGAGCCCGTCGACCTTCATCGCCGCGGGGCGATCTGCGGGCAGTTTGTGCGCGCGAAGGGTGTCGCCGACCTGCGCGCCGAGGGGTGCCGCGAAGACCAGCGCCGACGCGAGGAGGAAAAGCGGTTGCCTGGTGCGCACTACTTCGATGCGGCCTCGACCCGGAAGCGGCGGAATGCGGTCACCACGTCACGCTTGGCCCACAGGCCCACGCGTCCCTCCACGGGGGCATCGAGGGTGAAGCGGGCGTCGAGCTCCGGATGGCCGGTCACCGACGCGTCCACCTGGGTGCCACGCACACGGACCACCAGCTCGTGCCACGTCTCGAGCGGGAGCTGCTTGAGTCCTGCCCCCTTGGCCAGTGACGCGCGATCCCCGTTCTTGAACGCCCACAACGCGAGGTTCCCGTCCTTCGTGTTGTACCGCACGTAGCGATACTCCCCCGCGGCGCCGAGCCCGAAGACGATGCCACCGCTGCGGTCGTCCGATCCCGAGATGAGCTTGAACTCCACACGGAGCGTTCCGTCGCGAAAGGCACGCGTCTCGCGATCGACGGCGAGCGGAAAGGCCGTCGGCGAGGTGAGGTTGGCCAGGAGCGCCGTCGATGCGTCGCCAAAGATGGCGCGGCCCGCGGACGCGGCCGCGTCGGCGGACACCTTCCCGTCCCACCGGGCACCATCGGTCAACACCGCGGCCTCGGCGTCGGCGTAACTTCCCCAGCGACCAACGATGCCTTGCAGGCGCGGCGTGCCGGGTTGGGCGCCGAGTGCAGGCACGACGAGGACGGAGGCGAGGAACAGGCGGGAGAGTCGCATGGTCAGGGCTCCGGTGAACGGATGGCGCCGAGGATACTTCCCACGATGGGAAGGGCGATGAGACTCCAGACTCCCAGGAGGCCACGGGTGGTGTCGGTGGGAAGCCATCCGATGGCCGGGGACAACGAGGCATACATCGCGAGGGCGACGGCCACGAGGTGACCGATCACCCCGCCCCAAAAGGCGCGCTGCCGGCGTGGCGGGCGCCGCTTGATGCGATGGGCGACCACGAGGAGGATCACGGGCACGCCGAACAGCCCGACGACGAGGAGGAGCTGGTGCAGGGTGCTCATGCCTCACCTCCCGGCCGGGAGCGGATGACCCGTGGGGCCAGCCACAGCCAGTAGCCGGTCACGAGCGTGATCACGAGGATCACCGCGGCCGCGTCCGACAACAGGATGAAGCCGTCGCCGAAGATCTCGCCCGAATGGAGCTTCTCCAAAAAGACGTCGTTGCGTGCCCCGACGTGCAGGACCTTCCCGGTGGCCAGGTCGACCGTGGCCTCCGTGTTGGCCCGGTCGCGAAAGCGCACCTTCACGAAGCCGTCGCGCGGGCGCACGTCCATCCGGTCGATCGCCCCGGGCTCCACGCCGGCGCCCGGGGTCCAGCTGCCGCGTGCA
>JAEUJK010000153.1 GCA_016794735.1 Gemmatimonadota bacterium
GCGGTATTGCACTTGCTTCGTAAGTGGCTGTCCCTTAGCTTCTTAGCCACAATTCGTTGAAGTAGAGCGGAGACGCTGCTCTCACCTGACGGCCCGCGCGGCGGCGCTGTTTGAGTCCTCGATATGAACCTGACCGGTGCGTTGACGCGTACCGGGCGGTTGTCATCGCGGGCTCCCTGGGAGTCCGCGTTTTCATTTTCAGGAGGCGCGCGGTTCGCGTCTCCACCCTTTCACCTGAGGATTGCCAGCTATTCAGGACACAACCAAGCGCATTCGCGTCAACCGCCAGATCCGCATCAGTCCCGTTCGCGTGATCGGAGCTGACGGGAGCCAGCTCGGGATCATGGAAGTCGATCGCGCGTTGGCGTTGGCGGACGAGGCAGGGATGGATTTGGTGGAAGTCGCGGCGGCCGCCCGGCCACCCGTGGTCCGGGTCATGGACTTCGGGAAGTACAAGTTCGAGATGGCCAAACAGGCCCGTGCCGCGAAAAAGAAGCAGCACGTGATCGAGTTGAAGGAGGTGAAGTTCCGCCCCGGCATCGACGATCACGACTTCGAGACCAAGACACGCCATGCGCGGCGGTTCCTCGGTGAAGGCAACAAGGTGAAGGTGACGTTGATGTTCCGGGGCCGGCAGATCGCCCATCCGGAACTCGGGCACGCGGTGGTACAACGGGTGGCGGCGGACTTGGCGGACGTCGGGAAGATCGAGATGGCTGCCAAGATGGAAGGGAAGGCTTTGACCATGATTCTGGCCCCCAAGTAGGGGCCTGGGACGATCGACATGCCGAAGATGAAGACCCACAAGGGGGCGAAGAAGCGGTTCTCCGTGACGGGGACCGGGAAGGTGCGCCGCCTGAAGGCCAACAAGAGTCACATCCTCACCAAGAAGGACGCCAAGCGGAAGCGCCGCCTGCGTCGGCCCGCCACGTTAGGCACGAATGGCGAGGTGAAGGTCATCAAGCGTTTGATCCAGGCTTAAGGAGCACGACCAATGGCACGCGTCAAGGGAAATCCCAAGCGCCTCGGGCGCAAGAACCGGTACATGAAGGCCGCGCGCGGCTACTTCGGCGCACGGAGCAAGTTGTGGGGCCCCGCCAAGGAGTCCGTCGAACGGGCGTGGCGGTACGCCTATCGGGATCGCCGCAACAAGAAGCGCGATTTCCGTCGGCTCTGGATCGTCCGCATCAATGCGGCGGCCCGCCTCAACGACATGAGCTACTCGGTGTTCATGAACGGCCTGCACAAGGCCGGCATCGAGGTCGATCGCAAGGTGCTCGCGGACCTCGCGGTGCACGATGCGGCGGCGTTTGCCGCGCTCGCCGACAAGGCGCGCGCCGCCCTCGCGGCCTGATCCCAGGCTCGCGCAGCACGACAGCGGCGGTGGCGCGATTCTCTCGCCCCCGCCGCTTTTCGTTAGGGCCAGCTCGCTTGCACGCCACGCCCTCATGAAGTAGTCCTCGTCCTGCCGTCTGCCGTCTGCCGTCTGCCGTCTCACTCTCCCTTCCCGTGACTCTCGCCGAACTCCTCTCCGCTTGCGACGAACTCCGTGCGACCGCACTCCAGGAGGTTGCGGGCGCCGGTTCGATCGATGCCTGGACCGACCTGCGGACCGCGCTCGTGGGCCGGAAGGGCGGGCGGGTCACCCACCTCATGGCGGCGCTCCCCGGACTTCCCGCCGAGGAACGTCGGTCCGCCGGCGCGGCCATCAATGCGCTCAAGCAGGCGGTGGAAGCCGCGCTGGATGCGCGTGAGGCCGAGCTGCGCGCGGCCGCTGGTGGTGGCCCGGCGCTCGACCTCACCATGCCCGGCCGCACCGCGTGGCGCGGCAGCCGGCATCCCGTGACCCTCGTCATCGACGAGATCACCGAGATCTTCCGCGAGTTGGGCTTCACCGTCGCGTTAGGCCCCGAGGCCGAGACGGAGTGGTACAACTTCGGCGCGCTCAACTTCCCGGCCGACCACCCGGCCATGGACATGCACGACACGTTGTACCTCGGCCCGGGCACCGTGCTGCGCACGCACACGTCGCCCGTCCAGGTGCGCACCATGCAGCGGTGGAACCCGCCGATTCGCGTGCTCGCCCCGGGCAACGTGTATCGTCGCGACTTCTTCGACGCCACCCACGCGCCGGCGTTCGCGCAGATCGAGGGGCTGGCCATCGACGAGGGGATCTCGTTCGCCGACCTCAAGGCGACGCTCACGCACTTCGCGAAGCGGTTCTACGGCGCGACCACGCGCACGCGCTTCGGTCCGTCGTTCTTCCCGTTCACGGAGCCGTCGGCGCAGATGGACGTGGAGATCGACCTCGGGGACGGGCGCGGGTTGCGCTGGGTGGAGATCATGGGCACCGGGCTCGTGCACCCGGCGGTCATCGAGGCGGCCGGACTCGACAGCCAGCGATACAGCGGGTGGGCGTTCGGCATGGGCCCCGCCCGCATTGCGATGTCGCGGTATGGCATTCCCGACATCCGCCTCCTGTACGACTCGGACGTGCGCTTCCTCGAGCAGTTTGCCTGACGAGTTGCCCGTTCGCTTCCTCCTGTTGACGCTTTCGCTCCCGATCCTGTGCTCTATTCCCACGACTGGCTACGCACCCTGGTGCCGCACGACCGATCTGCGTCGGAGCTGGCGGCGCTGATCGGCCGGCACGTTGCCACGATCGACGACATCCGCGCGTTGCGCGCCGACCTCGCGCCGATCGTGATCGCGCGGGTGATCGAGGCCGGACGCCATCCCAACTCCGACCACCTCTGGGTGACCAAGGTCGACGACGGCAGCGGCGCGCTGCTGGACGTCGTGTGCGGGGCCCCGAACGTCGTCGCCGGCACGCTGTACCCGTTTGCGCGCGTCGGCACGGTGATGCCAACCGGCAACAAGGGCGGGATCCTCATCGAACGTCGCAAGATCCGCGGTGAGTGGTCTAACGGCATGTTGTGCTCGGCGAAGGAACTCGGGCTCGGGGAAGACCACGACGGGATCATGCCGCTGGAGCTCGACGTGCCGACCGGCACGCCGTTGTTGGCCGCGCTACCTATTGGCGACACCTGCCTCGAGGTCGACGTGTTGCCGAACCGGCCGGACCTCTTCTCGCACCTCGGGATGGCGCGCGAGGTCGCGGCCCTCACGCGGACGCGCATGCGTCCGCTCGCCGAGGCGGTCGCGAGCGAGGTGGGTGGGGCCAATGCCGCCCTGCCGACGGTGGTGCGCGACCGCGATGCGGCCAGCGCCGCGGGGGTGCAGGTGCGCCTCGAGGATCGCGCGGGATGCCCGCGGTACATGGCGGCGATCATCCGCGGGGTCACGGTGGGACCGTCGCCGGAGTGGCTGGTCCAGCGACTGGCTGCCGTCGGGGCGCGTTCGATCAGCAATGTGGTCGACGTGACCAACTACATGCTGCAGGGCGCGGGCCAGCCGATGCACGCCTTCGACCTGGCCCGCCTCGCCCAGGCGACCCTCGTCATCCGGTCGGCGAAGGACGGGGAGCGCCTCCTCACGTTGGATGGGGGCGAGCGCACGCTGGGCGCCGGGATGACGGTCATCGCCGACGCGGAGCGGGCCGTGGCCATTGCCGGGGTGATCGGCGGTCGCAACTCCGAGGTCACCGAGGGCACCACCGACGTGGTCCTGGAGGTTGCAGCGTTCGATGCCCGCACGACGCGACGCACGCGGCGTGCGTTAGGCATCCAGACGGACGCGGCGCATCGGTTCGAGCGTGGCGTCGATGCGGCAGGGACGGCGGCGGCCCTCGCGGCCGCGGCCCAACTCCTCGTGGCCGTCGCTGGCGGGCGCGTCGAGGGGATCGTCGACGTGGGTGAAGTGCCCGCGCCGCCAGCCAGCGTCCCACTCGGGATGCCCCGTCTCTCCCGCCTCCTGGGCGACGCGGTGAGCGCCGAGGAAGTCGCCGAGCTGCTGCGCGGCATTGGCTTCTCGGCCACACGCGATGGCGATCGGCTGGTCGTCGAACCGCCCACCTGGCGACGCGACATCCTGCGTGATGCCGACCTCGTCGAGGAAGTGGCCCGCCTCCGCGGGTACGATCGCCTGCCCGACACGCTCAATGCGAGCCGGCCGGGCGCCGTGCCGGAGCACCCGTATGCCGCGGTCACGCGACGGCTGCAGACGGCGTTGGTGGCCGCGGGCCTCCAGGAAGTGCGGCCCATGCCGTTCGTGCGGGGGGACGATGCCACGCATGTGCGCGTTGCCAACCCCCTGGCCGAGGACGAGCCGCACCTGCGCCAGTTCGTGGCCGAGTCGCTTGCGCGTCGGGCGGAGTACAACCTCACGCGGATGGAAGGCAATGTCCGGCTCTTCGAGGTCGGGTCGGTCTTCCGGAAGTCCAACGATCGCCTGCCGGTGGAGTCGATGCACGCGGGGGTCCTGCTCATGGGCCTGCGCCGTCCGCCGCACTTCACGGAGCCCGAACCGCCCGCATTCGATGCCTGGGACGCCCGGGCCCTCGCGGAGCGGATCGTCCCGCTGGCGCATGCGGGGACCATGCAGGCCGTGCCTGGCGAGGGTGGCGCCGATCTCTGGCGCATCCAGGTGAATGGTGCCGAGGTCGCACGCGTCTTCCGCGTGGAGATCGATCGTCCCGTGTGGGCGCACGAAGCGTTCGGCATCGAACTCTGGGTCGGGGTCATGGAGTCGGCAGATGTCGCGCCGCCAGCAACACATGCGGCGACCTCGACCGAATCCATCGCACAGGTCGCGTACCCCAAGTACCGGCCGTTACCCACGCAGCCGGCTGCCGAGTTCGACCTGGCCCTGCTCCTGCCGCCCGGTATGGCTGCCCAGCGGGTCGAGGAGGTGATTCGGGGAGCGGCTGGTGCGCTGCTCGAGTCGATTCGCGTGTTCGACGAGTACCGCGGCACCGGGCTGCCCGATGGCCATCGGTCGGTTGCATGGCGATTGACCTTCCGCGACTCCACCCGCACACTTCGCGACAAGGAAGTCGAGGGGCGTCGCGCAAAGATCGTCCAAACGCTGGAGAAGGAACTTGGAATCCGTCCGAGAGGAAGCTGAGTCCCGCGGGGCGTCGCCGGCGCTGCGCCAGCTGGAGCAGCTGGTGCGCGCGCTTGGCGACGAGCTGGCCGGCTTCCGGCGTCGCGCCCAGGCAGCGGAATCGCGCGTCCGGGCCCTGGAGAGTGCGGCGGCGGTTGGCAGCGACCTCGCGTCGCTCGAGCGGCTGCGCACCCTCGAGGCCGAGAACGCCGAGTTGAAGGCGCGGCTGGCGTTTGCCGCGACGCGCAGCCGGCAGCTGGCCGCGCGCGTGAAGTTCGTCCGCCAGCAGGCGGCGCGTCCCACCGGACCGGCGCAGGGCGGGTCCCAGTGAGCGAGAAGCGCCACGCCGTGAAGGTCTCGATCGTGGGTGAGGAATTCACGATCCGGAGCGACGAGACCCCCGAGCACACGCGTGCGGTGGCCGAGCACGTGGACCGGGCGATCAAGCAGGTGCTCAACACGAGCCCGGTGATCGAGATGCA
>JAEUJK010000208.1 GCA_016794735.1 Gemmatimonadota bacterium
CCCGAAGCTCACGACGACGAGCGGCTTGCCCGTCGCCGCCAGCTGACGAAGGAAACCAATGAACGCCTGCGGGGCGTCTGCCGTCGCCGACTCGGAGGTGATGTTGACGTACGAACCCACCACGATCACGTCCGCCCGAGCGGCCCCATCCACGAACCGCTGGACGTTCGGCGCCGGGTCGTCGGCGTTGAGATACGCCTGATCCACCGTTGCACCACGCGCGAGTTCGCCAGGAAAGACCATCCCCGCCGTGAGGTCGGTACGGCGAGCGTAGGTGACCGTGAAGACGCGGGGCTTCGCCGTCCCGCGCCGGATCGGGACGATGTTCGACTCGTCACGCGCGAGGACGAACGACTTCTCGGCGAGGCGGTTGGCTGCGGCCTGGTGCGTGGAATCCCCGACCACCGCACGCACACGCTCCACATCGACGGTGCGGGTCCGGTGCAGCGAGAAGCGGTGCTTGAGCTCGAGGATGCGGCGCACCGACGCGTCGATGCGCGCCTGCGTGTACCGCCCTTCGGCGAGACCCGCAACCACGGCGTCGATCGTGCCGCGGATGTTCGCCGGCATCAGGAGGACGTCGTTGCCGGCGGCGATCGCCCGCTTCGCCGCTTCGTCCGGCCCGTACTTGTCCACGACGCCGCGCATGTCCATGGCGTCGGTGATGAGGAGCCCGTTGAACTTGAGCTCGTTGCGGAGCAGGCCGGTCATCACGGCGGGCGACAACGTCGCCGGCACTTCACCCGGATCGAGGGCGGGCAGGTAGCCGTGGAAGGTCATGATCCCGCCAACGCCAGCAGCAATCGCCGCCTTGAACGGGGCCAGCTCCAGCGTGTCGAGCCGCTGCCGCGACGCGCTCACCGTCGCGAGCGCGAGGTGTGTGTTCGTCTCGGTGTCACCATGCCCCGGGAAGTGCTTCCCCGTGGCCAGCATGCCGTTTTCCTGCAACCCGCGAATGACCGCCACGCCGTGCGTACTCGTCAGCGTCGCGGTCTCGGCGATGGCGCGTGCACCGATGACCGGATTGGCCGGGTTGTTGTTGACGTCGAGGACCGGGTTGTAGGCGATGTGGATGCCTAACGCGCGTCCTTCCCGCGCGGTCACGCGGCCAAGTTCATAGGACAGCTGCGGATCGTTGGCCGCGCCCAGCGCCATCTGGTACGGGAAGTTCGTGGCGCCACCCAGGTCGATGCCGTTGGGCACGTACACACCGCCACGCGCGCGGAAACCGACGCCGGTCTCCAGGTCCGCACTGACGATGAGGGGCAGGCTGCTGAGCCGCTGCAGCGCATTGAGCTTGGTGGCGATCTCGACGGGGGAACCGACCGAGATGATCAGCCCGCCGATGTGATCCTCGGTGACGAGCCGGCTGACCCGCGCCCACTCCGCGCTCCCCTCCGGGACGTAATCGCCGAGGATCCACGGCCAGACCAGCTGCGCAATGCGGTCACGCGGCGAGAGGGTGGCGAGCACCGAGTCGGCCCAGGCACGGGCCTGCGGGTTCTCGGGCTGGTACGAGGAGGCAGGAGCCGGTCCCGCGTCCACCTGGCGTGCGGCCGCAGGCGAGCAGCCGACCAGCGCGACGGCACCCGTCGCGAGCCACGTTCGCGCGCGCGTCACCAATTGATGGTCCCCTTCTGCGTGGTGTCGACCTGTTCGGTGCCCCCGGCCTTGAACAGGAAGCCCTGCAGGTTCCGGGTGAGGAAGGTGCGGGCTTCCGGATCCATCACGTTGAGCCCGTAGTGGTTGATCAGCATGGTCTGCTGCTTGAGCCAGTCGCCCCAGCAGGTCTGGCAGATCTCTCCCAGGACCCGCTGGCCGATGGCGCCAGGGAAAGGCGGCCGTTCAAAACCGGCGCGGGTCTGTTGGCAGCGGGAGCAGGTGATATCGGGCATTTGGGTGTTGGCGGCGGGGCTGACGAATGATAATGGCGCGGGGGCCGTCAGCTTGTCCGGTCCCCTTCCCCGCCATGGCCCCGCGCGTCACGTTCGCGCGCGCTCGCACTGCAGTTTCTCCCCACGCGGTGTCGAGACTGGCCGCCATGGAGCCCTTCCTCAACACGCGTCGCCGGCGTCGGCGCCGCCGCCTGCCGCCCGAGCGGACCGCGCCACGCCGTGCGCGGATCGTCGGTCGTGCTGCCCCCCGCCCCGCCACCTGGTGGCTGGTGTTCGGACTGCTGGTCCTCGCGTGGTGGTTCCCGCTTGCCGCGCAGGCGCAGGGGCTTCGGTCGACGACGACGAGCGTCTCGCTCATCGCCACGCGGCTCCCCGATGCGCCGCGCCAGCTCCGCGACATTCCCTGGGACGTGGGATTTGCGGCCGAGTCGTCGCTGGTCGTCCAGCTGGTGGATGGACCCACGGGGTCGCCGCTCTACGTGCGGGATGCGTCGGGCCGGCTGGTGTCGTTGGGCACGGACGGGGTGCGCGTCCTGGGGCCGCAGGTCGTCTTCCGCGTGATGGACCCGGAGCGGTACCCGGCCGATGCGCGATGGCAGGTGGTGCTCGTGCGCGCTGGCGTGCCGGAGCGCCGCCTCGACGTACGTCCGCGTCAGCGCTGAGGGACGCGCCTCACGACGATCACGGCGGGCACGGCACGGTCGTCGGGCGCAGGACGCACCTCGGCCGGGGCTGACACCACTTCCCACACGCCGCCGCCCAGGAAGTCGTTCAGCACCACGGTGAGCGACACCGGGTTGCGTGACGGCCGACGCACAAAGAAGCGCCCGCGCGAGTCCGTGTACACGAGTTCACCACCCACCTCGATCGCCGCGCCATCCACCGGCGCGCCGGTGGTGTCCACCACGCGCCCCGACGCGAGGTAGCCGGAGACCCGCGTCGCGCCCGCATCGGGGGCCCCGACGCCCGCCGTGCCACGATACAGGAACGTGTTCCCCTG
>JAEUJK010000211.1 GCA_016794735.1 Gemmatimonadota bacterium
GAGCGTGTGCTCGCCGTGGTGCGCGCCTCGGACTTCGACGCCCTGGCCCGGGACTTTGCCGGCGACGCCGAGGTCGAGGCGGCCCTGGCGCGGTTCACGGAGTACCGCGCGCTGCTGGAAGCCCACGGCGTGCTGGAGTACCTGCAGCTGGACCTCAGCATCGTGCGCGGGCTGGCCTACTACACCGGCATCGTGTTCGAGCTGTTCGATGCACGCGGCGAGTTCCGTGCGATCTGCGGCGGCGGGCGCTACGACAACCTGCTGCAGGCGTTAGGCGGTGTCGACATGCCGGCGCTCGGCTTCGGGATGGGCGACGTCGTGCTCGGCGAGTTGATCGTGTCGCGCCTCGCCAGCGGCGCCAAGCCGCCCTGGGCGGACGTGAACGCGCCGGACATCTGGCTGGCCGCCCCCGAGGGCGCGTCCTTGCTGGAGACGATCCGTACGGCGCGCGCACTGAGGGAGTGCGGCGTGCGCGTCGAATACCCGCTGCGCGCCATGTCCGCGAGCAAGCAGCGAAAGGCGGCGTGGTCCTCGGGCGCGCGCCTGCTCGTCGAGCCCGACGGTGTGCCTGGTGACCGGCGGTATCGCGTGAAGGCGGTCGTCGACGGCGATGCCCACGAGGGCCGGAACCTCGCACAACAGTTCGAGGGGCGCTCCGCGACCGTCGACGAACTCGTCACCGCGCTGAAGGCGGGTGTTGGTGGTGCGAGCGATCGACCGTGAAGCCGGCGTCGTTGTCCGTCGTGTCGCCCGTGCTTCTCGCCCTTTTGACTACAGCCTACCATGTCTGATAAAGCCCTGACCACTCGCGCTGCCGACTTCAGCGCCTGGTACAACGAACTGGTCCTTCGCGCCGAGCTGGCCGACTACTCGCCGGTTCGCGGCTGCATGGTGATCCGGCCGAACGGCTACGGGATCTGGGAGCGGATGCAGCGCGCCCTGGACGGGATGTTCAAGGAGACGGGGCATCGCAACGCGTACTTCCCGTTGTTCATTCCCGAGAGCTTCCTGCACAAGGAGGCCGAGCACGTCGAGGGATTCGCGCCCGAGGCAGCAGTCGTGACGCATGGTGGTGGCAAGAAGCTCGAGGAGCCGCTGGTCGTGCGCCCGACGTCCGAGACGATCATCTACTCGATGTTCGCCAAGTGGGTGCAGAGTTACCGCGACCTGCCCATCCTGATGAACCAGTGGGCCAACGTCGTGCGGTGGGAAATGCGCACCCGCCTCTTCCTGCGCACCCTGGAGTTCCTCTGGCAGGAAGGGCACACCGCGCACGCCACGCACGACGAGGCCGAGGCGGAAGCACGCCAGATGCTCGGCGTGTATCGCACGTTCATGGAAGAGTACATGGCGATGCCGGTCGTGACCGGCCTCAAGACCCAGGCGGAGAAGTTCGCGGGGGCGCTGCGCACCTATTCGTGCGAAGCCATGATGCAGGACAACAAGGCCTTGCAGGCAGGGACGTCGCACAACCTCGGGCAGAACTTCGCGAAGGCGTTCGACCTCACCTTCCAGTCGGAAGCGGGGAGCATCGAACATGCGTGGAACACGAGCTGGGGGACGTCGACGCGCATGATCGGCGGCCTCGTGATGACCCACGGCGACGACATCGGGCTGCGCATCCCGCCCAAGCTCGCCCCGGTGGAAGTCGTCATTGTCCCGATCTGGAAGTCCGACGAGGAACGCAGCCGACTCCTCGAGGCCGCGCAGCGCCTGAAGACCGAACTGACCGGCTGGGGTGGACGCGGCGAGGACCGCATCCGCGTGCATGTGGACGCACGCGAGGGGATCAAGCCGGGCGCGAAGTACTACGAGTGGGAACTGCAGGGGATCCCGTTGCGCATCGAGCTTGGTCCTCGCGACCTGGCGAACAACGCGTGCATGACGGCGCGTCGCGACACGCGCACCAAGGCCTCGCTCCCGATGGATGGCTTGCCGGCGACCGTGGCCGGGCTGCTGGACGGCATGCAGCGCGACATGCTCACCGCCGCGCGCGAGCGTCGCGAGGCGCATTCGGTCCGTGAGCCGCTCAGCTATGACCGCTTCCGCGAGCTGATGGAGGGCGAGGGTGCCTTCGTCTACGCCGGATGGAACGGCGATCCTGCCGTCGAGGCCCGCGTGAAGGAAGAAACGAAGGCCACGATCCGCTGCATTCCGGAGCCGGAGTTCCGGACGCCGAACGGACCGACGACCTGCATGGTGACCGGGGAGCCGGCGCAGCACCAGGTCGTGTGGGCCCGGGCGTATTGATGCGGACGCCGCTCGTCGCGGTGGATGGCACGCTGCACCTCGACGGGGTGTCGCTCGAGGCGTTGGCGGACCGCGCCGGCACGCCGGCGTTTGTATACAGCGCGTCCACCGTCGAGGCGAGGTATCACGAGCTCGACCGCGCCCTCGCCGCCGTGCCGCACCGGATCCATTACGCATGCAAGGCAAACGCGTCCCTGGGCATCCTGGGCACGCTGCGCGCGCTCGGCGCTGGCGTCGACGTCGTCTCGGGGGGCGAGTTGTACCGCGCGGCGGCCGCGGGGTTCGGCCCCGGTGACATCATCTTCGGCGGGGTGGGGAAGTCCAACCAGGAGCTGCAGGAAGGGATCGACGCCGGGGTACGCCTGATCACCGTCGAGTCCGAGGCCGAGCTGCGGCAGGTCAGCGTGCTGGCCAGCCGCTCCGGTCGTGAGGTGCGCGTCGCGGTGCGCGTGAATCCCGAAGTCGCGGTGGACAGCGTCCACGCCTACATCAAGACGGGACAGAAGGGCGACAAGTTCGGGATCCCGTGGGACGAAGCCGAGCGCGTCGCCCGCCTGACGATGACGCTGCCGTCGGTGCGGCTGGTGGCCGTGGGCATGCACATCGGCTCCCAGCTGACCAACCTCGCGCCGCTGGCTGACGGGCTGCGTCGGCTCGAGGACCTCGTGGCGCGGCTCCGTGGCGCGGGGATCACCACGCTCGAGCATGTGGACATCGGCGGCGGGTTGTATGTCCCGTACGACGACGAACCCGCGGCCGACCTCGCCCAATACACCGCGATCGTCGTCCCCGCGGTGCAACGCCTTGGCCTGGAGCTGATCGTCGAGCCGGGGCGCTTTCTCGTGGCAGAGTCTGGCGTGCTCCTCACACGCGTGTTGTACCGCAAGCGGAGTGGCGGCCGCGACCTGCTGATCGCGGACGCGGGCATGAGCGACCTGCTGCGCCCGTCGCACTACGATGCATATCACCGGATCCTCGCGGCGCGGCCACGCGCGGCGCAGGCCACCGTCGATGTCGTGGGACCCATTTGCGAGAGCGGCGACTTCCTGGCCCTCGATCGCACGATGGAGGACGTGGAATCCGGCGAGCTTCTCGTCATCTGCACAGCCGGCGCCTATGGCTCGTGCATGTCATCGAACTACAATTCACGGCCCCGGGCGGGTGAGTTCCTGGTGCGCGACGGCCAATGGGCCGTGATCACCGAGCGAGAGCGCTACGCCGACCTGGTACGTCGCGAGACCGTCACCCCTGAGTGGAGGACCCTGGCATGAAGGTCGGACTCCTGTCGGACACGCATGACCGCATTCCGGCGGTGCGTTCGTTGCTGGGGTACATGCAGGAACACGGGGTCAGCCTCGTGCTCCATGCGGGTGACTTCTGCGCCCCGTTTTCCCTCCGGCCGTTCGTGGAGATGAACATGCCGGTGATCGGCGTCTTCGGCCGCAACGATGGCGATCGCGAAGGGCTGCGTGCGTACGCCCAGCAGGGCATGGGAATCGAGTTGTTCGAGTCGCCGCACTCGCTGGAGCTCGGCGGCCAGCGGATCCTCATGGTGCACGACCTCAGCGACGTGAACGAGCGCTCGATTGCCGGCCACGGGATCGTGGTGCATGGCTTCACGCATCGCGAGGAGATGAAGGATCGCGGGGACACCCTCATCGTGAACCCGGGTGAAGGCTGCGGATGGCTCAACGGGGAACCGAGTGGCGCCATCCTCGACCTCGAGACCCGGCAGGTGCAGTTCTTCAAGTTGCGACACACCGATACCTATACGCCGGACGCGACGTGACCACGCCGACCGACCGAATCCTCATCCTCGATTGCGGTTCGCAGTTCACCCAGTTGATCGCCCGGCGGGTGCGGGAAGCGCGCGTGTATTCCGAGATCCACCCGCCGCGATCGCTGCAGTGGATCCGCGACTGGAAGCCCACCGGGATCATCCTCTCCGGTGGTCCGTCGTCGGTGTACGAGGAAGGCGCACCGACCTTCGATCCCGGGATCCTCGACCTCGCCCCGGTCCTCGGCGTCTGTTACGGGATGCAGTGGATCGCCCACGCGGTCGGCGGTGAGGTGAAGGGCGGTGGACGGCGCGAATATGGACGCGCCGAGGTGACGATCCTCGAGGCCGGGGGCGTGTTTGGCGGCTTTGCGCCTCACGAGCGCACGCAGGTGTGGATGAGCCACGGCGACCACGTCGAGAGTGTCCCGCCGGGTTTCCTCATCACCGCCGCCAGTGAAGACAACCCCGTGGTCGCCATGCGCCACGAGACGCGCCCGATTCACGGCGTGCAGTTCCACGCCGAGGTGATGCACACCACGCGCGGCGCCGAGGTGATCGCGAACTTCCTGTTCGATATCTGCCACTGCAGCCCGTCGTGGACGGCGGGGCACTTCATCGAGGAGGAGGTCGCCCGCATCAAGGCGTTGGTCGGCGACAAGCACGTGATCTGTGGACTTTCGGGCGGCGTCGACTCGTCGGTCGCGGCGGCCCTCGTCCACCGGGCCATCGGCGACCAGCTCACCTGCATCTTCGTCGATACCGGGCTGCTGCGACAGAACGAGCGCGAACAGGTGGAGCACATGTTCGGCTCGCACATGGGGATGAAGCTGGTCACGGTGCGTGCGGAATCGCGCTTCCTCTCTGCGCTTGCTGGCGTCGAGGATCCGGAGCGCAAGCGCAAGATCATCGGCCACACCTTCATCGACGTGTTCGAGGATGCCGCCGCCGAGGCGGGGCAGGACGCCGCCTTCCTCGTGCAAGGCACTTTGTATCCGGACGTCATCGAGTCGGTCTCGGCCAAGGGCGGCCCCAGCGCGACGATCAAGACGCACCACAACGTTGGTGGGCTCAAGCCCAACATGAAGTTTGCGCTCATCGAACCGCTGCGTGAGCTCTTCAAGGACGAAGTGCGCAATGTGGGGCGTGAACTCGGGCTGCCCGAGGAGATGGTCGGGCGTCATCCGTTCCCGGGCCCCGGCCTCGCCATTCGTGTGCTCAGCGACGTGACCGAGGAGAAGCTCGCCGTCCTCCGCCAGGCGGACGCGATCTACCTCGAGGAGATCCGCAGCGCGGGCCTGTACGGCGACATCTGGCAGGCATTCGCGGTGTTGTTGCCGGTGCGCAGTGTCGGGGTGATGGGCGACTATCGCACCTACGAGAATGTTGTCGGCCTGCGAGCCGTCACGAGCACCGACGGGATGACGGCGGACTGGTTCCCGTTCCCCCCGGAAGTGCTCGGGCGGATGTCCAGCCGCATCATCAACGAGGTCAAGGGCGTCAATCGCGTCGTCTACGACGTCTCGTCCAAGCCGCCCGCGACCATCGAGTGGGAGTAGCGCCGTGAGCGGCGGCGCACTCCGGGTGCCGACGCGACGCGAGCTGCAGGATGTCGCACGACTCGCGGGGCCGATCGTGCTCGTGCAACTGGGCCTCATGAGCATGGGAACGGTCGACGCCGCGATGCTCGGGCGCGTCTCGCCGACCGCGATGGCCGGGGGTGCGTTAGGCAACTGGCACTGGTTGCTGGTGACGATGATCGGCCAGGGGGCGATCCAGGCGATCGACCCGATCGTCTCGCAGGC
>JAEUJK010000293.1 GCA_016794735.1 Gemmatimonadota bacterium
CGGCTGGATGAGTTGGGCGCGGGTGGCGAGTCGGGGCGAGGCGTGAGTCATGGGCGGGTGATGGATCGCCCAAAGTTATTCGCGCCGCTGGTTGACGCGCGGTGGCGGGTGATGCACCGTCCCGCGCGTCTGCCGTCTGCCACCACGTGACCCTCACCACCCGCGTCCTCATCGCCCTCGTCGCCGGCTTTGCCGGGGGACTGGCCCTGCGACCCGTCGCGGGTGCCGCCGGGGTGGCCCAGGGCATCGCGACGCTCGAGGTGATCGGGACCCTCTGGGTCAACGCGATCCGGATGACCGTGGTCCCGCTGGTGGTCTCCCTCCTGGTCACCGGGGTCAGCTCATCGGCCGATGCGCGCATGGTGCGCAGCGTTGGCGGACGCGCCTTCGCCTCCTTCATTGGATTGCTGGGGCTCGCCGCGGTCGTGGGGCTCGTCGTTGTGCCGCTCCTTTTCACCGGCCTCACGATCGACCCCGCGACCAGCGCGAGCCTGCGCGCCACGGCGGTGTCTGGCGCCACGGAAGTCGTCACCGCCACCAAGGCCGTGCCGACCTTCTCCCAGTTCCTCACCAACCTCATCCCGATCAACCCGGTGAAGGCCGCAGCCGACGGCGCGATGCTGCCGTTGGTCATCTTCTCCGTGTTGTTCGGCTTTGCGCTGCTACGCCTCTCCGCGGAACAGCGCTCACCGGTTCTTGGCTTCTTCAAGGCGCTGGGCGACGCGATCCTCGTCCTCGTGCGGTGGATCATCAGCCTGTCGCCGATCGGCGTGTTCTGCCTGATGCTGCCGATGGTCTCGCGCACCGGGCTCGACACGGCGAGCGCGCTCACCTACTACGTCGTGGCGATGGCCGCGGCGAACGTGATCCTCATCGCGCTGTTGTATCCCACGGTGTGGATCGTGGCCCGCGTGTCGATCGCGCGGTTCGCGCGCGCGGCGCTGCCAGCCCAGGCCGTGGCGGTGAGCACGCGGTCGTCGCTGGCGTCGCTCCCCGCGCTCATCGAGGGCGCCGAACAGCGATTGCAGCTGCCGGAGTCGGTGACACGCGTGGCGCTGCCACTCGCCGTCTCGACCTTCAAGATCGGCTCGCCGCTCGTCTGGACGGTGGCGTCGATCTTCCTCGCTCGGCTGTATGGCGTGGACCTCACGATCACCGACCGGCTGACGATCGCCGCAACGGCGGCGCTGTCGTCATTTAGTGTGCCTGGTGTGCCGCACGGGTGGCTCCTGCTGCTCTCCCCGCTGATCGCCTCGCTGGGAATCCCGGTCGAGAGCATCGCGTTGCTCTTCGCCGTCGATGTCATCCCCGACACCTTTGCCACGACGCTCAACGTCACGGCCGACATGGCCAGCGTGGCGATCGTGGCCGAAGGCCCGGGCGCACGCCCGCGCGCCCCAACCTGACGTGCGGCGGCAATGCCGCCGTCCTTCACTCCCTGCCGTGAACGAGATGTCCCTGTTCCCACGAGCCGTGCGCCGACGGCACATGACGCGCATGGCGCCGGTCCTGGCCGCCATCGTCGCGTGCACTCCCTCGACACCTGAAGCACCAGCGCGACCGGATCGTGCGGCCATCGTGGCGCGTGTTGCGGACCTGGTGAGCAACCCCAATCCCGAGGGGATCGATACGCTGGAGTTCGTGACGATCGGCGAGACGCGACAGGCAATTTCCATTCGCGGGCGCGATCGCAAGAACCCGATCCTGCTCTTCATCCACGGCGGCCCCGCGAGCCCAACGATGGGGATCAGCTGGGCATTCCAGCGCCCATGGGAGGACTACTTCACGGTCGTGCAGTGGGACCAGCGTGGGAGTGGCAAGAGCATCATCGCCGAGGCCGATCGTGAACGCCTCGCCTCGACGATGACGGTGGACCAG
>JAEUJK010000347.1 GCA_016794735.1 Gemmatimonadota bacterium
TGCTGGAGACGGTGGCGGCCGGAGCCTTTCCCACAGTGAAGGTGCAGGCCGGCCAGGCCACACGCATCATGACCGGCGCACCCCTTCCCGATGGCGCGGATACCGTGGTGCGCGTGGAAGACACCGACGCGGGCACCGAGGAGGTGCTGATCCGCGATGCGCGGGACACGCGCAAGAACATCCGTCCGCGTGGTGAGGACTTCGTGGGCGGCAGCGAGGTGCTGGCTGCCGGCACCCCGATCTCGCCGGCCCAGGTCGGGGTGCTCGCCTCGTTAGGCATGTCAGCGGTGGACGTCTTTCGCCGGCCGGTGGTCGCGATCCTCGGCTCCGGCGACGAACTGGTGGACCTCGACCGCTTCCATGAGGTGCTGGCGGGCCGGAAGATCGTCTCCTCCAACTCGTACACGCTGTCGGCGCTGGTGCAGGCCACGGGCGGGGTGCCGCGCGTGCTCGGCAATGCCGCCGACACACCGGAGTCGTTGCGCGAGTTGCTGTTGCGCACGGGTGGGGCCGACCTGATCGTCACCTCGGCCGGGGCCTCGGTCGGCGAGTTCGACTACACCAAGGCGGTGCTCGCCTCGCTCGGGGCAACGCTGGATTTCTGGAAGGTGCGGATGCGTCCCGGCGCCCCCATCGGCTTCGGGACGCTGCACGGCACGCCGTGGATCGCGCTGCCCGGCAACCCAGTCTCGGCGATGGTGACCTTCGAGTTGTTCGTGCGCCCGGTGATCCGGCGGATGCTGGGACATGCGCGGCTCTTTCGCCGCCCGACGCCGGTGATCCTCGAGGAACCGGTGCAGATCGGGGCGCGGCTCACGCACTTCCTGCGGGCCGTGGTCCACGTGCGCGACGATGGCTCGTTAGGGGCGCGACTCACCGGGCCGCAGGGCTCGGGGATCCTCACGTCGATGTCGCGTGCGAATGCCCTGCTCGTGGTCCCCGAGGACCGGCCCTCCACCCCGGCGGGTGAACGCCTGTCGGCGCTGCTGCTGGGCGAGGAGGCGCAGCTGGCGTCGCACTTTGCCCTCTGACCCGAAGCGGGTCTTCGACCTCACCGAGACCGTCGTCGCGGCCGCGGGCCGCGAGTTCCGCCTGGCGCATCCCCGCAGCGCCGAGTCGTTGATCGACGAGGCGGCATTCGCCGAGGATGAGCGGCTGCCCTACTGGGCCGACATCTGGCCGTCGTCGCGCATCCTGGCCGACGTCGTGGGACGGCATCGCGGTGATGGACGCAGTGCCCTCGAGCTGGGATGTGGGTCCGGGCTCGTGGCGTGCGCCCTGGCCGCCGCCGGGTATGCCGTCACCGCATCCGACTACTACGACTCGGCGATGCGCACCACGGCAACCAACGTGTTGTCGAACACGGGGGTGGCCATTGCCACGCGGCTGGTCGACTGGCGTGCCATGCCGGATGACCTCGGCCGCTTTGCGCTGGTCGTCGCCGCCGACGTGTTGTACGAACGGCCGTACGCGCCCCTGATCGCCGATGCCATGGCGGCGACCCTGGCCCCCGGCGGGATGGCGATGATCGCCGACCCCGGGCGCGTCGCCTTTGAATCGTTTGTCGAGGAGATGGCACGGCGAGGCCTGGTGGTGGACGAGGCCTGGGACGTGCCCCACGAACTCGACCAGCAGCGCCACCTGATCCGCGTGCGGGTCTTCAGATGGGCCCCGGGTCGCGCCCCCGGTCCCGGGGAGGCTTCGGCCGCTCGTTAGGCCGAGCCGCGGCGCGCCCTCGGGTTCAGCCCCACGCGGCCGCCGCGATCAGGGCCGGCGTTCGGCGCAGCCCTCGTATCGGTCGCGACCGATCGTGACCCGTGCGCGATGCGTCCACTGCTTGTCCGACATGCCGTCGGAGCAG
>JAEUJK010000417.1 GCA_016794735.1 Gemmatimonadota bacterium
TCTCGAAGGGCGAATCACCAGCGCCAACCGGAGTTGGTCCCAGTTCGCCGCCGACAACGGCGCGCCCGAACTGGTCGCCGAGGCGCAGGTGTGCGGCTCCTCGCTCTGGTCCGCCTTTGCCGACCCGTCGTACAAGGCGCAAGTCCGCGATGCGATGCAGCAGCTGCGCGACGGTGGGGTGCGGCGTGTGGCCTGGGAGTTCCCGTGCAGCTCGCCGACCGAGGAACGCGTGTTCCTGCTCCAGGTGACCGCGCTCCGGGACCCGGACGGGCAGCCAACGGGCTTTGTCTTCTCGACCGTCGACATCACGCCGAGCCACAAGTCGCGCGAGGCGTTGATCAACACGGGGCTGGCACTCGCCCGCCCGGTGGCCCTCGACCGGGTCTTTCACGAGGTCGCGGAACAGGTGCGCCGCGCGATCCCCAACGAGGGATTCGCCATCTGGATCCAGCGGGAGAACGAACCGCTGACGCTGGCGCACGCGACGCTTGGGGCCGACGACAATCCCACACACGCCGCGTTGCGCGAGGCGGCGCTGCGTTCGCTCGAGGCGGCGAACGTCGTGTCATCCGACCTCGGCGCCGGTCGCCTGGTTGCCGCCCCGATGAACCCGGGCGGACATTTCAGCGGGGCGATGGCGCTGTATTCCACCACGCTCACGTCGCGCCAGGATCAGGAAGAGGGGGACCGCGTGCTCGCGACGCTCGCCGCGCAGACAGGTGCGGCCCTCGAACGCGTCGACCTCGTGCACCAGGTGGGGCACAAACACCGGCTCGAGGCGATCGGGGAAGTCGCCACGGGGATCGCGCACGAGTTGCGCAATCCGCTCTTTGGGATCTCGTCGGCGGCCCAGCTGCTGCGCTTTCGGGCGAGAGACGACGCCGTGGTGGACCGCAACGTCGGGCGAATCCTCAAGGAAGTCGAGCGCCTCAACCGGATGGTGGGGTCGCTCCTGGATTTCGGTCGCCCCAAGGGGGCCACGTACATCATCGGGAACCCGGACGATGTCTGGGACGAGGTGCTGGAGTCCCAGCGCCCGCTCCTGGACGCGCGCGGTCTTTCGCTCGTGCGGCACCGGACGGAGGAGCTGGTGGCGGTGCAGCTGGAGCCGGAACAGCTGAATCAGGTGTTCCTCAACCTGCTGGTGAACGCCGCCGAACACGCTCCGGCGGGGACGGCGCTGCGGCTGCGGTCCATGGTCCGGGGCACCCAGTGGGTGGGAGAGCTGACGAACCTCGGGGACCCGATCCCGCCCGAGGTCCTTCCCAAGGTCTTCCAGATGTTCTTCTCCACCAAGGCGGTGGGGTCCGGGATTGGCCTGGCGATCTGCCAGCGGATCGTGGAGGAACACGCGGGGACGATCGCGATCACCTCGTCCGCCGAGCAGGGGACGACGGTCTCGGTGGCCCTGCCGCTCCGGGGAAGCGAGGGGCAGGACGGGGCGTGAACCTTTCGGGGCTCCCGGTCGTTGAACTGATGCGCTTTCCAGACCGCCCGTGACACGTCCCATCCTGATCATCGAAGACGAGCAGTCGATCCGCGACTCGCTGGCCGACCTGTTCGACGTGGCGGCGACCGCCGTTACCGCCGTGGGGACCTTGGACGAAGCCAAGGCGGCGCTGGCCGCCAAGCCGTTCGACCTGATCATCTCGGACATCCGCCTGGGCGGAAAGCGTGATGGCGGATTGCAGGTGATGGCGGCGTCCGGCCTGCTCTCTCCGGACGCGACGGTCATCGCGCTCACCGCCTATCCCGACGAG
>JAEUJK010000450.1 GCA_016794735.1 Gemmatimonadota bacterium
GGGGAGGGGAACGGGGGGGTGATCCTCCCGGACCTTCACCTGGGCCGCGACGCGCCGTTGGCGGCAGCCCTGATCTTGCAACTGTTGCACGTCCGTGGCGGCACGGTGTCTGCAATCGTCAATTCATACCCGCGGTATCGCATCGTGAAGGACAAGCTGGACCGGCCGGATGCGAGCCTCGACTCGGTGTATGCCGCGCTCCGCGCGGGATTCCCCGACGCCACGGTGGATACGCAGGACGGCCTCCGGCTGACGTGGGAGGACCGGTGGGTGCATGTACGACCGTCGGGCACCGAGCCCATCGTGCGAGTGATCGCCGAGGGGCCCACGGAAGATGACGCGAAGGAACTGGTCCGGCGCTGCCGGACTCCGCTGGACGCTCTCGCGAAAGGATAGGCCTGGTTATGTGCGGAATTGTCGGGTACGTCGGTCCACGGATCGCGACTCCCCTGTTGATCGAGGGCCTCAAGCGCCTCGAGTATCGCGGCTACGATTCAGCCGGCGTCGCGATCATGAACGGGAAGGGGGTCGAGACCGTCAAGGAATCCGGAAAGATCGCGCGGCTCGAGGCGCTGCTTGCCTCCGCGCCGGTGGCCGGCACGACGGGCATCGCGCATACCCGCTGGGCGACGCACGGTCCGCCGAACCAGGTCAACGCGCACCCGCATTCCAGCCAGGACGGCACCATCGCGGTGGTCCACAACGGGATCATCGAGAATGCGACCGTCCTCAAGAAGATGCTGGAAGGGCGCGGCTATCGCTTCACCTCGGATACCGACACCGAGGTCCTCGCGCACCTGATCCAGGAGTGCTTCGACGGCGTCCTCGAGGACGCGGTGATCGAGGCGTTGTGGCAGGTGGAAGGGACCTACGGCATCGCGGTCATCTCGAGTGTTGACCAGCACAAGATCGTCGCGGCCCGCAAGGGAAGCCCGTTGCTCGTTGGACTTGGCGAGAACGAACACTTCGTGGCGTCCGACGTCTCGGCGATCCTCGCGCACACGCGCCAGGTCGTCTACCTGGATGATGGCGAGATGGCGGTGGTCGACCAGTCGGGGTACCGCATCATCGACCTCAATGCCACCGAGGTCGCCAAGAAGGTGGCGCACATCGACTGGGACTTGGGGCAGATCGAACGCGGCGGGTTCTCGCACTTCATGCTCAAGGAGATCTTCGAGCAGCCGCACACGGTGGAGAACACGATGCGCGGCCGGTTGCTGCGCGAGGAAGGCACGTCCAAACTCGGCGGGTTGAACCTGACCGACGAGGAACTGCTCTCCTTCACGAACATCGTCATCACCGCGTGCGGCACGAGCTGGCACTCGGCGCTCATCGGCGAGAGCCTCATCGAGGAGCTGGCGCGTGTTCCCGTGGAGGTCGAGTACGCGTCGGAGTTCCGCTACCGCAACCCGATCGTGGATGAGCGCACGCTCTGCATCGCGATCTCGCAGTCGGGGGAGACGGCAGACACACTCGCGGCGATGCGCGAGGCCAAGCGTCGCGGGGCGCGCACGTTAGGCATCGTGAACGTCGTGGGGTCGACGATTGCGCGCGAGTCGGACGGTGGCATCTACATCCACGCCGGTCCCGAGATCGGCGTCGCGTCGACGAAGGCGTTCACCAGCCAGGTGATTGCCCTGCTGCTCTTCACGCTCAAGCTGGCGCGGCTGCGCGACCTGTCGTTGCTGCGCGGGCGCGACGTGATCGACGGGATGCTCGCGCTTCCCGGCCAGATCCAGCAGATCCTCGACCGCGCGGCGGAGATCGAGGAACTCGCCGAGGAGTTCAAGCGGGCGAGCAATTTCCTCTACCTTGGCCGCGGCTACAACTTCCCGGTCGCCCTCGAGGGCGCGCTCAAGCTCAAGGAGATCAGCTACATCCACGCCGAGGGGTATCCGGCGGCCGAGATGAAGCACGGCCCGATCGCGCTGATCGACGAGATGATGCCGGTGGTGTTCGTGGCCCCGCACGACTCGGTGTTCGACAAGATCACGTCGAACGTGCACGAGGTGAAAGCGCGGAAGGGGCGCGTGATTGCCGTGACGAGCCGCGATGAACCCGCACTCGCCGGCAAGATCGATTACGAGTTCCGGATCCCGGAAACGATCGACCTGCTGATGCCGATCCTCGCCTCGGTGCCGCTGCAGCTGCTGGCGTACTATGTCGCCGTGAAGCGCGGCGCGAACGTCGACCAGCCGCGCAACCTCGCGAAGTCCGTGACGGTGGAGTAAACGCCGCGCGGTGGGACACGAAGGGCAGCCGTCACCTGGTGATGGCTGCCCTTTTCGCATCCCTCGGGGCCGTGAATCCGACAACCCATTGACAATCTTCGATGCGTCGCCGATACTACCCATCGAAGATCGTCAATGCCTATGTCAAAGACACTCGAAGTCATCGACCGACGCCCCGGGCAGCGCTGCTGTGATACCAGCGCCAGGCCCTCCACGACCTTTGCCGACGCCGAACAGGACGCCGAGGGGTTCGACTTGCTGGCGCACCCGGTGCGACTGCAGCTCCTCGACATCCTGGCGCGGAACGAAGGGCG
>JAEUJK010000476.1 GCA_016794735.1 Gemmatimonadota bacterium
AGCAGCAGCCCGGCAACGACCAGTGCCTGGAGTGCGAGGAGCAGCAGGACGGCCGTGCGATTGCCGAAAACGAGCGTGGGTTCGCCAGGCATGGTCGGCGGAGAAGACTAGCGTCGCGCGACAGGTCCGGCCATGACCCACCGGTTCGTGTTCAGCCAGGTCGCGTCTTTTTGCCGCCGCGAGGGTCGTCAGCCCGGAACCCGCGCCTGGGATGATGACGCATCCGACACGCACGCCGTTCGCTTGAACCGGACCGACTGCACTGGCATGGGAGCGAGGCGCATCATGTCCTGGTATTGGACCAGCCGTCCGACCAGGTCGTCGCCGTCGCGCCGAAAGCGGCCCCTGACGCCGAGGCGCCGTTGATACGTCCAACCAATGAAAACCCATCCGCCTTCTGCATCCCGCCAATGACCGAATTCGCCCCACACTGATGGCGTGACACGTCGATCGCCGGCGATGTAGACCGACGTGCGATTGGTCGCGACGGTATCGGCGAGACTCCAACGCGTCGTATCCAGTTGAACGACGGCAGGGAGCGGACGTTCCATCAAGGGAAGCGAAAACCCGCGGAGCACACGATAGCAGCCGGCGAGTTCAGCGGGACGGGGTTCAGGTACGAGCGAGGCCGTGAACCCGGTCACGGAGTCGGTATATGCGGCCACGGCGAGCGAAGCTGCCCCACCACTCACCAGCCACGCGCGCACGCCCAGCTTGCCAGGCGCGACGAGTGTGGCGACGGCGGCTAACCCCATGAGCGGCCAGAGGGCCGTCACCGCCAGCACGACCACCGGCCCGGCGGCGGCGTCCCATGGTATCCGCACGGCAAGCAGCAGCGCGAGGGGCGTGGACCCGAAGGCGAGAAACAGCCGGCGTCCCGAGATCGCGTATGATCGCGTAGCGAGGAAGAGTTGATAGAGGAGGATCGCCCCCATCATCAACACGGCCCCTTCCTGGAACCACCACACGAGGAAGGTCGCGATCCCACTGGAGATGCCCCAACGCCACGCGAGGGTGTGTTCCTGATCCGAGGCAAACCACGCCATCGTGTTGCCAGTCCCTGATCGCGTCATAGGTTGGACATCATGCGCCGACTCCATTCCTCGATCCTCCTGGGTCTTGCCGTTCCCTGCCTCACCCTCGCCCAGGGCACGCCCCGCACCGTCGCCGAGTGGCGGGCTCGCAACGAACGTCGCATTCTCGACGAACTCATGCAGGTGGTGTCACTGCCCAACGTGGCGCGCAACAACGCGGACATGATGGCCAATGCCGACCTGCTGCAGCGCCTGTTTGAACAGCGCGGCTTCACCGTCCAGCGCACCGCCGGCCCCTCCGCCCCGGTGATCCTCGCGCAACTCAACGCCGCCAATGCCCGGGGCACCCTCACCCTCTACATACATTATGATGGCCAGCCGGTCAACGCGGCCGAATGGACGTCCTGCGGCCCGTTTGCCCCGTGTGTCGAGGGTCCCGCCGGAAAGGTGACGCTCACCCCCGAGACGAAGCTCGACCCGGAATGGCGGGTGTACGGGCGCTCGGCTTCGGATGACAAGGGCCCGATCGTCATGCTGCTCAATGCCGTGGACGCACTGAAAGCGACGGGCACCGGACCAGCCTGGAACCTCAAGGTCGTGCTCGACGGGCAGGAAGAGGCCGGGTCGGCCAACTTCGACCAGTTTGTCGAACAACGCGGACGCGAACTCGCGGCCGACCTCGTGATCACTCTCGATGGGCCGCGCCACCCGAGCACGCGCCCGACGATGTACTACGGTGTGCGCGGCGGCGCGCAGGTAACCGTGACGGTCTACACGGCCAAGATGGACCTGCACAGCGGCAACTATGGCAACTGGGCGCCGGATCCCTCGGTCCACCTGGGTCGGCTGCTCGCCAGCATGAAGGACTCGACGGGTCGCGTCACCATCGACGGCTTCTACGCGAGCACCACGCCCCTCACCACAACCGAACGGCGCGCGCTCGCCGCAATGCCCGGTGTGGAGGAAGCGCTGGCGAAGGACTTCGGGATCGCACGCCCCGAGCGCCCCGAAACGCGCCTCGAGGAAAAGCTGAACCAGCCCACGCTCAACGTGCTCGCGATGGACGCCGCCGGCGGGCTCGACGCACCGGCGCGCACCGCCATTCCGGCATTTGCGCGCGCACGGATCGCGATGCGGCTGGTCCACGGCAACGAACCGGGCGCGATGACAGACCTCGTGGTTGCCCACATCCGCAAGCAGGGATACTTCGTGGTGGAGAATCGCGCCCCAACCGATGCAGAGCGACTCGCACACCCACTCCTGGCCCGCGTGGATCGCGGCCGCGGGTCCACCGCCCCGCGCACGAGCATGGACGAGCCGATGGCGCGCAGCGTGGTCGCCGCGCTCACCCGCAACGGAGTCGCGCCGGTCCAGCTCCCCACGCTCGGCGGTTCCATGCCGTACGGCGCGTTCAGCGAGCAGCTCAAGCTGCCCACGGTTGGGGTGTCCCTGGTGAACCACGACAACAACCAGCACGGCCCCAACGAGAACCTCAAGCTG
>JAEUJK010000480.1 GCA_016794735.1 Gemmatimonadota bacterium
GGCTGGTGTCAGTAGAGAGCGTTCGTTCTGCGTCATCGTGCGCGGCAAGTTCGTGAAGCTGACTGGCAAGTTCCTCGGCTGTTGTTCGCTGAAGCTTGGTGCGAAGCAGCTGAGTAGCGACGAGCAGCGGTAGGTCAGCCCTCACCTCTGCGGCCACGTCGCGCGCGCCTCTCGCGCGCGTCAGCTCGCGGACACACTCGGCAAGTCGATCATCTAAGCGCTGGAACGCGGGCTCCCAGCTTAGCCATTGACCGCTAACCTCTACCGAATAGAAGTCGCGCTCGGCCGCAGCATCCGCAACTGCGACGGGGAAGGCTCGCCTTGCTTCCTTATCGTAGGCGAACAACTGCTCGGTCCCAGCCGCCGCAAACCGCCGTAGCAGCGACTGCGGCACCATGTGATGCTTCCGCGGTTGGCTCATGACGATTGCTTCGTTCCACCTAACGCCACGGTTCTGCTGCGCCGCATCGAATAGGAGGCTGCACCCGCGCAGCGGGATGCAGCCCACCATAGCCTTAGGCGGCGCCAGCAGCAACCGACTGTTATGCCGCTTCCGCCGCCACAATGTTTCTAAGCTCGGGCAAGAACTCCTTGAACGTTTGCCTGCGATACTCGTAGCGCGACTTGACCAAGGGCCCGAGCATCGAAGAGAAGCGCTCTCCCACTTCTGGGCTCGGGTCGACCACGGTGAAGCGCCTTAGGCGAGCCGGGCTCGCCAGACCTATCGCGAGCAGGTCACGGAAGAAGCCGTCCGTCTGCGGCGCTGAGTAACCAATCACCGTGATGGTCTCGGCCTCAGCGAGGTCATTTGCAGCACCCCGCCAGATTGTGGCAAACGCCTCGTGATATCGCGTCTTGTTCCACGACGGCGGGGCTATCGCTAGCCGATCCGTGGGCTGTCCTCTGTTCATCGCGAGAACTTCGCGAGACAGCGGCCAGACCGCGCTACCCCTAGAGCGAGATCGACGCTCGAGAGTAAATGTGCGAAGATCAAGCGCCCGCAACTCTCCGACCTCCGTCATCGCCCAGTTGAGAGAACCGTGCAGCTTGTGCACGGCGATGGCTCCACTGCGCACAGTGGGGTCCATCGCAGTGAATCCGTAGTCGACGCGGAATCCGCCAAGTAGAAGGGCGTGTTCCAGGCCGACGTCATAGTTGAAGGTCAGGATCGCCCATGGCTGCTTGCCCTGCTTCGCACGACCGTGCTCAAGGTACGTCGCAAGCGCCGCGTACTCTTCAGGAGCCTTCCATCCACCGTGCTCGTCTGCCTCGAAGCGGCAGGACCATTCGATGGTCTCTGCCAGTACGACGCGCAGGTCGTTCCCAAGCTGTGCCAATTGTGCCGGCTCGGTTTGTGGCAAGCGGCCTAGCAGTATGCCCATTTCGACCAGCCCGTACAGCGCCTCAATGTTGTTGTCCACGGCCACAGCGGTCTTGGCCACGAGAGCAGGCAAGCGCGCCTGTACGACCTCAAAGACGCGGGTGAACGCCTCATGGTTCACGTCCGCCCCCTCCTGCAGCAACCGGTAGGCGCGGTCCATGAATTGAGGCATAAGGGGCGCCCCGGACGAGGCGGACGCCCCGGCTCCAAATAAGAGAATGTGCTTTCCCACCGGCACTTTGGTTGTTGACGGCATAACTTGTCATTGTCTGGCTTGGATTCCGTCCTGCCCACCAGAGTATGCCGCGTAACGTTCCCTGGTAAGGCACCGGAAGCGCCGACTCGTCGCAGTCTAACTCGAACAAGCTGTTTCGGCCAATGGCGGCTTGGGCTGCCGCGCGTCGCGGCCAGGTGAGCGGGCGCGCGTGGGACGTAAGTCCCCCCACACACAGCGTTTGGGGTTGCAGGTTCGCGTTGGCGAGTTGGGGTTCTGCCGCGGCGATCGCAGTGAAATTGGGGCGCGGAAGGGAGGGGTTTGGCTGCGGGGGATCGGGGACGCGTTGCGCTGTATCTGAATGGGAGCGCTTCGGTGTGCTCGCGGCAATAACTCGGCGGGGATCCGGCGGATCACGGATCGGCAGGATGCGAAGGCGGGTGATTGGCAGACGGAGATCACTGAGCGCCCCACGACGGTTTTCGCGGCCTCCGCCCCGACGGTCAGCCCTTCAAGCGACCCAGCGGACTCCGAACGCGAGCCGACCGCGATTGAGGACGTAGTTGTTGATCATGGTCGTCACGACGACGGCGACCAGTGAGCGCCGCCGCGAGGTTCGGGGCGCCCTCCGCCGGAACGGTCAGCCTTTCAGGCGATCCAGTGGACTCCGAACACCGAGCCGGCCGCGATTGAGCACGTGGGTGTAGATCATCGTCGTCGCGACGTCGGAATGGCCGAGGAGTTCCTGCACGGTCCGGATGTCGTAGCCGTCCTCGAGCAGGTGGGTCGCGAAGGAGTGCCTGAGGGTGTGGCAGGTCGCACGCTTGGCGATGCCGGCTTTCCGCACGGCGTCCTTCACGGCGCGCTGCACGGCACTCTCGTGGAGATGGTGGCGACGGAGCTCGCCAGTCTCCGCATCCTTATAGATGCGCGTCGCGGGGAACACCCACTGCCAGGCGAGCTCGCGCGCCCAGCTTGGCGCCTTGCGGTGGAGGGCGCCGGGGAGCGGTGCGTACCCACGACCGGCGCGCACGTCGGCGTCGTGGAGCTGCTTCACCTGCTCGAGCTGGTTCGCGAGGAGGGGTCGCGCGAACTCGGGGATCATGGTGACGCGGTCCTTGTCTCCCTTGGCGCGCCGGATGCGGATTTCGCCGCGTTCGAGGCTCACGTCCTTCGCGCGCAGGGTGAGACATTCCATGAGCCGCATCCCGGCGCCGTAGAGGAGGAGCGCGACGAGGCGATAGACGCCGCTCATGTTCTCGAGGAGGCGCGCAACCTCGTCGCGTGAGAGCACGGCGGGGAGTCGCGGCGGCGTGGTCGTGCGGAGTACCGAGCGGAGGTCGGACACCTCGCGCTTGATGACGTGGCGATAGAGGAAGGTGATCGCACTCAGCGCCTGCAGCTGCGTGGGCCGCGCCATGCGACGCGCGGCGGCGAGATGCGTGATGTACGCGACGATCGCTTCCTCGCCCAACTCGGCGGGGTGGACTTTATGGTGGAAGTTCACGTAACGAACCACCCACTGGACGTATGCGGTCTCGGAGCGCGGGCTCATGCCGCGCGCCCGGATGGCGGCGCGCAGCTGGTCGAGGAGGCGAGGCGGACGTGCGTCTTTCATGGATCTGTCACGATGCGCGACGGGCGCGAGGGCGACGGTACCGGACCTGAGTCACGGTATCCGTTCCATTGCAGCGTGGAAAGATCC
>JAEUJK010000506.1 GCA_016794735.1 Gemmatimonadota bacterium
ACGCGCTTGCTGGTCTGCGCATCCACCAGGAAGACGCCGTCGCGCGTCTCGAGCGCGAGCACGTTCCCGTTGGCGTACCCGGAGAACAGGTGCAACCGCGGCGCCAGCACCTCGTGGGTGATGCGCATGACGTCCTGTGCAGCGGCAATCGGGGCCCACAGGAGGAGGCCCACTCGGAGGAGGCGGCGTTTCACTCCACCAAGCTGGATCGTGCCGCCATCGACGGCGCCACCGATGGGACAGGGCGCCACATGCCCGTGGCGAACGCCACGCCCACGAGGACCAGCATCGCACCCATCGCCATCCGCACCGTGGCCCCCTCGGCGAGGAACCACCATCCCCACAACATGCCGAAGACCGGGATCAGGTAGGTGACCGCCATGGCTCGCACCGCACCGACGTTCGCGACGAGGCGGAAGTACAACACGTAGGCAGCCCCCGTGCAGAAGACGCCGAGCAGGATCGCACTCATCCCCGCACGTGCCGAGGGCACGGTGGACGGGAGGTACCACAGCGCCGGGCCGGCGATCAGCGCCGTGGCGCCTAGCTGCGATCCCGCCGCGACCGCCAGCGGATCCACCCCCGCCAGTCGTCGCCGCGAGAGATGGGCGGAGATCGCATACAGCACCGACGCGCCGAGGCCAGCGAGCACGCCGGGCCCACCCGCACGACCGCCGTCCTTCCACACGAGAAGCAGGACTCCAACAAAGCCAAGCAAGAGGCCGTTCAGGCGATGCCGATCCAGGCGTTCACCGAACCACAGGAGCCCGATCGCTGCCGCGAACAGCGGCACGGTGCCGTTCAGCACCGAGGCAATGCCCGCCGTGACGTGCAGTGTCGCAAAGGCAAAGAGGGTGAACGGGATCGCCGTGTTCAGTGCCCCAAGCAGCAGGAGGATCCTCCAGTGTGCCTTGAGGTGATGCAGCCCACCACGCAGCGCGAGCACCACCGTGAGGATGAGGGCGGCGATGCCGACGCGCGTCGCAACGAGTGGTGCCGGTCCGAACTCCGGTGCCGCGACCCGCTGGAAGAGGAAGGATGCACCCCAAATCGCCGCCAGCAGCACCAGTTCAACGACATGCCCTGCTTTCACGAGGCCTCAGCCTCCAGGGCAAGCGTCGCGCTCTCCTTGGCGGTGGACAACACGATCGTGGTCCGGGTCTGGAGCAGCTCGGGCTGCTGCTTGATCTGCCCGAGCACGCGGGAGAGATCGTCGGTGTCGCGCACCCGCAGCTTGATGAGGAGGCAGTCTTCACCGGCGACATGGTGGATCTCGCTCAGCTCCGGGATGGCCGCGAGCGCACGATCGGTCTCTGCGCCGCCGCCGGCCGCGCTGAACCGGGCAAAGACAAAGGCAGTCAAGCCGAGTCCGAGCGCCTTGGGCGCAAGCCGGGCTTCGTATCCGGCAATGATCCCGCGCTGCTCCAGCTTGCGGATGCGCTCGAGGATCGCTGACGGCGCCATGTCGAGCTCTCGCGCAATGTCGGCGTTGCTCGTCCGCGCGTTGGCCTGCAATGCACGCAGGATGTGGCGATCGACCTCGTCCAGGGCGGCGGCGGTCACGACGCCCACCCCGATCGCGCGCGCAGGCTGGTGACATGCGCAACGTGATGTTCGCCATGCCAGGCGTACATCGCGACGAGATAGTCGAGGGTGTGCTGTCCCGACGCCGGATGCACATAGGTGCGACCGAACGCCGCGTCGTCGAGCTGTCGCAGGACGCGGTCGGCGCGTTCGTGCACTCCATCGAGGATCGCGAGCGACGTCGCGATTGGCGTGGTGGCCACGTCGGCCAGTTCGGCCCACAGCTGCTCCTCGTACGGACGGATGGTCGGGTTGACCTCGGTGAGGGCGAGCTTGAGGCGCATGTAGAAGTTCACGTGGCTGTCCGCGACGTGATGCACCAGCTGCCGGACCGTCCATCCTGCCGGCCGGTAGGGTGTGTTGAGCTGCGCGTCGTCCAGGTCAGCGACGGCAAGTCGCAACGCCGCCGGGATCCGCGCGAGGCGGCGGATGTTCGCCGCGCGCGCCGCCGCGGGCTGGGCAGGAGGCTGGAACGGACCGATCGGATATCGGAGGTCTGACGTCATGGTGGGGTGTGTTAGTAGGCCACTTGGGCGGTCAGTCGCAGGTCGCGCCGTTGCAGGCCGACGCTGTGCAGCACATCGAGCGCCAACGTGCCGTGCGGGATACCAAGGCGCAGGCTCGGACCCACGGCGTGCGCAGGTGTTTGTCCGCGCTGGATCCCGTTGACGTAGCTGAGGCCAATGGCGTGCCGTGCGCCCGGCCGATAGAGGAGGTTCAATGGTGATGCCGACAGCTGTGCCGCGCCGCGCGCGCCGAGGGGCAGGTATCCCTCGAGGGTGCCATCGAGGAGCAACGGGCCAGCGACGACGAGGGGCAGCAGGTGCACCTGCGTGTACCGGGCGTCGGAAGCGTCGGCGACCGCAAGGCCGGCGAGCACCGAGTTCCGCGCACCGAACCCGAAGGTCCGGCCGATTCCCACGATCGCCTCGCGGTACTCGGTTCGCGGATTCTGGACGAGTCCGACGAAGCCGAGCAGGGCACCAACCCGGTAGCCACCGTACAGGGTCAGGGCGCCGGCGGACGCGAACCGCGCCGACATGAAAGTCGGCCCAGCAGCGCTCTCGGCGACGGGCGCCACCTGACCCTGCACCACGGCAGTGCAGAGCGTTGCGCCGAGCACCGCCGCACAGACGGAAGATGTGGCCGACCTGAGCATTCCAGACGATAAGTCTGTCAAACGCTCATGTCAACCGACGAATTGTCTTAGATAGCCCCATCCGACAGAACTACCGATGTCGATCGCCGCGTCTAGTCGATCGACATACCGGTGGGGGGCCGCTCACCCTTCGTCGCCAGCTCGTCCGCTTCCTCCCGGAGCCCTGCGATCGCCTCACCGAAGTCGGCGACAGACATCGCGGGCACCAGCCCAGGCCGAAGGGGTTTGAGCGACGACACCACGCTCGGCACATCGGAGAACTGCTCCTCGTCGAGCAGGGCTGACACCCCGACCAGCGTGATCCCGGTGAGGGCCATCGAGGCCGCCGTCCGGACGAGTCGTTCGCGCCGGATATGGGTGGCGAGCCCGAGGTGGGCCGTTACCGTGGCGGCAACAAACGCGATGCTGCCGACGGTGGACACCACACCCCAGATCGAGGAACCAGGAAAGAGGAAGGTGACCCAATCCCCCATCGTGGCGAGGCCGAGCGCGACGAGCGTGGCCACCGAGGCGATCACGAGGTGTCCCTGGTAGTGGAAGCGCTGCACGATGATGCGCCCCAGGATGGCCCAGATGCCGGCCCACACGGCCAGGAAGAGCCAGGCGCCACTGGCCGTCATGAACAGCCCGCTGCCGACAGTTTGTTCCGCCGAGGTGGACCAGGACACCAGGGCAATCGCGGCAATGGCTGCCGCCGCGAACGGTCCCCCGCGGCGGGCGCCCAGCGTCGGCGCCAACACGGGTTCGGTCGGGACGGACGGCGCCACGGGGGCCGCCACCTGCTGCGGCTTGTCCACGAGAGCCGCCCCTACAGGCTCATCGCGATCTCGGATGCGCAACGTCGTGCGGCCAACCGTGAGCACCTGCCCGGGACGCACGGCCACGGGTTCGGCGAGCCGACGCGCATCGAGCCAGGTCCCGTTGGTGCTTCCCACATCCTCGAGGTACCACGTGTCATCCGGCCCGCGCGCCACGCGCACGTGTCGCTCGTCGGCGTACGGATCATCCAGGATCACCGAGTTGCGCAGGCCGCGGCCTACGGTGATCGGCTCCGAGCCCAGGAGGTGCCAGCTCTTCCCTCCCCCGGGTCGCTCGATCTCGAGGACTATTTCCATGCGATCAACCCCAGGTAGCGGGTGGTCACTCGCTGCAGGTTCTCGAACGAGGCGCCCGCCACCGTGAGCGTCGAGATGAGCCCGGCATTCCGGCGACCCAGCACGGCCACCTTGAGCTGTCCGTCGTACAAGCCTTCCAGCTTGCGGTAGCGGCGCAAGCACAGCACGGCGCGCATGCGCGTGTCCTCATGCTTGACGTTGCGTGACTCGCACCGCCAGCTCGTCACGTGCTCCACGTCGCCACCCGGTGCCTCGTCCGCGCCGAAGGTCGCACTGAACAGGCTGTAGAAGCGGACCGCATTCATCTCCCGCGTCGTGAGGAGCTGGTGCTCCAGGCGCACGGTGCCGGTGCTGTGATCACTCGCGAGGTACACGTCATCGTCGGTCTCGCAAGAGTGCACGACGCTTTCATACGGACGCTCGCGCGTGCGATCTGCGTCGGCCCAGCAACGAAAGGTTGGCGTGGGTTCCGTCACCACGCGCCACGGCCCGAGCGAGATATTCTTCGCCTCGCCGGTAAACAACCGCGTGAGCCAGCCGTCCTGGTCGGCGCGGAGGGCGGCCGCAACCTGCTCCAGCGTCTGCACAGGCGGCGCACCAGCCGGCGTGCGGACCTGCGTGAGCAAGGCGGCTACCTGGGACACCGGGACGAGGAAGCCGATCTGGTTTCCCGCGGTGGCCACATTCACGCCGATCACGCGCCCATCCGCGGTGATCGTCGGCCCGCCGCTCATCCCCTGGTTGATCGCTCCCGTGAAGTGGATGCGCGGGTGCCGCGTGTGGGCGAGCTGTCCATTGTATGTCCCCTCGACGATGCTGAGCCCGAGGTCACGTGGATGACCAAGCGAGTACAGCCGGGCACCCTGGGGCACTGCGTCCACGGTGATCTCGAAGTGGCGTCCCGGTGGTGACGTCGTCGACAGGATCGCGAGGTCGCTGATGACGTCGACTCCCTTCAGTTCCGCCGCATGCGTCGCTCCCGCCGCATCGACGAACTCGGCGCGATAGCGGCCCGGGGACTGGATCAGCTCAGCGACGACGTGGTAGTTCGTGACCAGCAGGCCGTCGGCGCTGACAAAGAAACCCGACCCGATGCCGGACTTGGCGGCGGACCCGGTCTCCACCACCTGGATCTTGACCACGCGGTCGGCATAACGCTGGAACACCTCCGAGGTCGCGACCCCCGTGGCCTGCGCGTGGAGGGCCGTGGTCATGGCGCCCAACATCAGGAGGACGCGGCGAACGATCGAGGAGGGTCGCATGCTCTGGAGGGGAACTGCTACGCCCTAAAGTGTCGAGGGATCATCGCGTGCGACAGGCCACGCCTGGGGCCGCATGCTCACGGTGGCGTGCTCCCTTCCCGCAGGCGCGCACTCACGGCGCGAATGCGGGCCGCGAGTGCGGTCACCTGTGCGCGGGCCCGCGGCCAATCCTGCGCCTCGATGGCCTCGCGCACCCCCGGCAACTCGAGCGCGGCGTAGGTGGGCCGCGGGGCGTAGAGT
>JAEUJK010000534.1 GCA_016794735.1 Gemmatimonadota bacterium
GCCGCCGGGCCGCATCATTGGGGAGGGGGCCGCGGTGGTTCCCGACCTGGTTCGTCTCCTCCAGACCGAAGCGAAGGTGCTCTGATGCCGAATGTTCTCGTATACGCCGAGACGCGCGGCGGCCAGGCTCGCAAGGTCACGCTCGAGGCCATCACTGCGGCGCGCCAGATCGCGGACCAGGTGGGCGGGGAGGTCCATGCCGTCGTGGCCGGGCCCCCGGGCGTCGAGTCGCTCGCGGGATCGTTAGGCGAGCACGGCGCCGATGTCGTGGTGGTGTGCGCGCAGGATGCGATGGCGCACTACCAGCCCGATGTCGCGGCCGCCCTCGTGGCGTCGCGGGCGCGTGCCGGTGCGTACCGCGCGATCGTGTTCAGCGCGAGCGCCCAAGGCAAGGACCTCGCCCCGCGCGTTGCCGCCAGGTTGCGCACGACCCTCGCGAGCGACGTGACGTCGTTCACGTTGCAGGGTGATGCGGTCGTGGTGACGCACCCCGGATACACCGGCAAGGTGATCCAGACGCTCAAGCTTGTCGCGTCTCCCGCGATCCTCTCCATCCGCCCGGGTGCGGTCGCCGCGGCCAAGCAGCCGAAAGCCGGTGCGGTCGAGACCGCGGCGTTGCCCGAGTTGCCGGCGAGCCGGGTGCTCACCACCGAGACGGTCCTCGGCGACACCAAGAAGCTGGACCTCGGCGAGGCCCCGGTGATCGTGAGCGGCGGCCGTGGCCTCAAGGCCGCCGAGCACTTCAAGCTGGTGGAAGACCTCGCGGCGGCGTTCGGCAATGCGGCGGTAGGTGCCACGCGCGCGGTGACCGACGAAGGATGGCGTCCGCACGCGGACCAGATCGGCCAGACCGGCCGGCTGGTGAGCCCCGATCTCTACATTGCCGTCGGTATCTCAGGCGCGATCCAGCACCTCGCGGGGATGCGCACGTCGCGGTGCATCGTGGCGATCAACAAGGACAAGGAGGCCCCGATCTTCAAGGTGGCCGACTACGGCATCGTGGGCGACGTGTTCGAGGTCGTGCCCGCACTCACGGCAGCCATCACCGCGGCCAAGCAGGGGAGCTGAACCAGCGCGCCCCGGCAGGTCAGGCCCCGTCGCTTACGCGGCGGGGCCTTTTCTACGTCATGTGACGGATGGGTGGTACGTCAGGGCGGGGCGATCCTGGGAGGGAGAAACACGGACCCTGTCACCCCGGGAGGCAAGATGTTCCAACTCCGCATTGCACCCCTGCTCGTGGGCGTGGTGATCGCCGCCACCAAGCCGGTCGCGACGGCCGCCCAGGTACGCGTACCACGCGGCGAGGTGGAGCAGATCAACCTGACAGGGCCACGTATCGGGTTCACGCACCTCTCTGCCGGAGCCCGAGCGCGGCTGGCCGAACGCGGGAAGGACCCCGGTGCCGTCATCTCACAGGTCGGTTGGCACTCAGAGGTGATTCACACCGCCGAGGGGGCCGACGTCGCCGTCGTCGGGGAGATGGTCTCGCTCCTCGGCGGCCTCGATCGAGGCACGCCGGTGGTCAGCTTGAGCTGGCTCTTTGGCCTCCGCAGCGCTGGGGGATTCGAGTTCGGCGTTGGCCCGACTTGGTCGACGGCGGGATCGGGATATGTCTTCGCCGTCGGCGGCGCGATCCCCGCGGGGTTTGTCGATATCCCGATCCACCTGGCCGTGGCGACGTCCAATGGTGGTCCTCGGGTCAGCCTGCTGTCCGGCTGGGCGGTGCGTCGGAACCCCTGGGCCGCTCGCAACAGCCGCCTCCCGACGATCACTCGGCCGCAGATCCCCTATGGCCGCCCGCGTTCGTTGCCGCACCCGTTCGACCTTCCCGGCTCCTCCCGTCGCGGATTCCCGTGATCCGCCTCGCCGGATCCACTCCGTTGGTTCACCCTGAACACATCAAATTCCATGTCTGCCCGTCGTTGCACCCCGATTCTCGTCGCGGTCATCCTCACCGCGGCGTCGCGCCTCGGCGCCCAGGACCTGAATGCCCGGCTGCCCGGGCCCACCACGATGGCCCAACTGAGTGGGCCGCGATTCGGCGCCACCTTCGTCCCGCAACGCGCCCGTGCCGAGCTGGCCTCCAAGGGGATCGAGGTTGGCGCGATGATGAGCCAGTTCGGCTGGCAGTTCGAACGACTCTTCCTCTCCGGCGATGGCCAGATGGCTGCCGTGTCGGAGTTCGTGCTGCTGGTTGGTGGCCTGGACCAGGGAACGTTCCTGCCCAGCCTCAACTGGGTGATCGGCGCGCGTCACATCGGTGGCGTCGAGTTTGGCGTGGGGCCCAACCTCTCGGCGGCCGGATCGGCGCTGGTGATCGCGGCGGGGGTAACGCGTCGGTCGGGCTCCATGAACTTCCCGGTCAACGTCTCGGTCGTGCCGTCCAAGTTCGGGACCCGCGTCAGCGTGCTCACCGGGTTCACGGTGCGTTAGGCAGCCGCGGCGCCCCCAAAAGCAAGAGGCCCCGGGGCAATCCCCCGGGGCCTCGCGCTGGCGATGTGCGACTAGCGGATGCGCGCGTCCACGAGGCGAGCGACCGCGCCCAGCGTCGTTTGCATCGCGTTGAACCCGAGCCGGAAGTCGGCGTCGGAGAACGAAACGAAGAGGTCGGTGGGGCGGTGCCAATGGGGATTCGCCCCGCGGCCGGTCTCGTACAGGCGGCGGTTCTCGCGCAGGCTCACGGCGGCGATCAGGTCCTGGAACGGGCCCGAGTCCGTGTTGCTCATCGCGTTGCTCATCACGGCCGGGTAGTCGGTGGCGAACATGCGATTGGCGTTGAGCAGCTTGAGGGCGAGCTGCGCCGACTCGTCGGCCTTCGCCGAGTTGAGCTGGAACTCGATGTCGACGTCGGCGTCGAGGGCCTGGTTGTACTGCACCGG
>JAEUJK010000542.1 GCA_016794735.1 Gemmatimonadota bacterium
CTGTAGCGGAGGAAACGGTCGAACGCGCGGGCGTACGTGCCGCTCCACGCGGAGGTCACCTGTTGGCGAATGCCTGCGCGCGCCGACTGCTGCTGTTGCCACCACGTGCGATGGAACCTCGCCCGCTCATCCTCGAGGGACTCCAGGAAAAGTCGAAGGAACTCGCGCTCCGACGCACTCGGGAAATACGTGGCGAGTGTGGCATACATCCGCACCGACTCACGGTCGTAGGCGGCTCGCACATCGCCGTTGTCGCGGAGGAAGCGCTGGCATCCGCGTCGCAGGTCGTCCCACGAGTTGAAGTAGAGCGGGACGAAGTGCGCCGCAGACAAGGCGGGGCTGCTCGCGAGTCGGCGCGAAAGCACCAACGCGTTTTCGTCGAGGCGCGTGGAAACGCCAGCGGTGCGGCGGGCCTGCGATGCTTCCGCGCGATAGGCCAGGCGGAAGGTGGGAACCAGCGACGAGTCGGCGGCGAGCATCGCAAAGCCGTGCAGCCACAGGTCCACATGCTCACGCGACTCGATGCGCCAGCCGTTTGTTGCATTGGACGACGTGCGCGCGGGCGGCTCGCTGCGACCACTCGATGTGGTGGTCGCGGGCGTCGTGGACACGACGACAGTGCGTGGTCCGCAGGCCGCCAGGAGGAGCGCGGCGGGGAACACGAGGGTGCGACCAATCGACATGGTGGACAACTACGCGCGTGCGGGAGGGAGGTGTCAGCGCGTGGTACACCACAGGGACGCGGCGCGTTGCGACGCGCCGCCGACCCCCGGACCCTACGCGCCGTTCTCGCGGCCGCAGGTGATGCAGTACTTCCACTCCACCTCGAGCTCCGTGCTGCAGGCGGCGCAGTGCTTGACGGTCAGGTTGTGGCCGCAGCCCGGGCAGAAGATGACCTCGCGTCCCTCTGGCAGGCCGGTCCCGCAGTAACGGCAGGCCTGGCCGGACTTCGCTGGCTGGGGAACGGGGCGGGTCACGGGCATGGAGATTTGTGGCGCAACGGTTTGTGGGGCGGCGCTGACAACGGGCTGGGGGGGCCGTACCGGTTGGGCAGGAGCAGGAGGGGCAGGAGGGGCGACAGGGCCCTCCTGGGGAGTCTCGACCGATTCGGTCAACCGCGAAGCGATGGCGAACTGATCCTGGGGCGAGGCGCTGCTCACCGCCCGTGCCCCTTCCGGGGTCGGGCGCAGCATGGCGTCGCGGAGGGGCCCTGGCCCGAACCGCACGGCCGCCGCCGCGAAGGCCCGATAGGCCGTGAGGTCCGGGTTGGGCGATTCGAGCTCCGCCCGCAGCGAATGCTGCATTTCCGGCTCAGCCTCCAGAAAGCCGCGCGACCCCGACAGGAGCTGGAGGAGCGCCAGCTCGTACTGGTCGTTGGACGCGAAGCCGAGTGCCGTTCGATTCTCGCGGTACGACACCAGCTGCTGGTACAGCTGGGCGACCTCGAATGGACGCGTCAGCAGGTCTGGTGCGGTGGCCCGCACGTTGTGAACAAGCCGCCGGTAGAGTCGTTCGCAGTCATCCATGGCGGTAGAGCTTAACGTGATCATCGCTGGTCCGCTGAAGGCGCGGCGGCCACTCCCGTCATGGAGCCCAACCGCCTACCGCAGGGACGTCGCGTCAGGCGTGGGGTAACGCCCGGGAGGGGCGAAAGTCCTCGGCGGCGGGAAATGGCTCGAGCCGCGACGCCTTCCGCGCCTCGGTTCGCGCGGCGAGCCACGCGTCGAAGCCGGATTCCACCAGTCCATCCGATGCGTCGAGCTGTGTGGCCGCGCGCACGGCCAGATCGTTGGCAAACTCGTTCTGGGCGTGGCCGGCGTGCCCGCGTACCCAGCGCCACTCCACCTCGTGCGCGGCGGCTTCGTGTACCGCGTCCTGCCACAGGTCGAGGTTCTCGATCGCGCCGGTCTTTCGCTTCCACCCGCGTCGCGCCCAGTCGTGGACCCAGCGCGTCATGCCATC
>JAEUJK010000608.1 GCA_016794735.1 Gemmatimonadota bacterium
AGCGCGATCTGCGCCCCCTCGAGCACCACCTCGTGGTACCGTCCCTCAAAGGTGATCAGCGACTCGAGGTCACCATTGAGGTACAGGTGCAGGTTCGCGTCCATCAGGCCGGGGATCACGAACTTCCCGCGGGCGTCGACCCGGGTGGTTCCCGCCGGCACGTTCACGTCGCGCGCAGGTCCGACGGCCGCGACTCGTCCATCGCGGATCAACACGGTGGCATCGGGGATCGGGGCGCGGCCGCTGCCGTCGATCACCGTTCCTCCCGTGATCGCCAGGGTCTGCGCCATGGCGGGGCTGGTCGAGAGGAGGAGGGCCAGCAGGGTGGTCCGTGCGTGCATAACGAGTCTCGGGCTCACGGGGCGGGGGCCGTTGGGGGAAAGGGTTGGTCGTCGTCGTCCTGCGGCAGGCGGTGCTTTGGGGCGGGTGTGAGCGACGTGGGCGCGACCGGGCCGGGAAGTGCGGCCGGGCCGGTCCGCGTCGGGCCGGTCACGACGTGGCGGTGCCGGATGAACAACTCACGTGAACGCTCGAGGTCCTCCAGGAACATCTCCTCGCTCGCGCGGCCCAGCGTGGCGTCCTCGATGAAGGCGTCGAGTTCGTAGTTGATGGCGACACCGAGGGCGTTGAAGTCGGTGGACCCGATGCGCACCCAGCGGCCATCGACCACCGTGGTCTTGGCGTGCATCATCTCGCCGCGCCACTCCCAGAGGCGCACGCCACTCCCGATCAGCCGCTTCACGTACGGCGCGAGCAGGGTGCGCAGCCATGGGTGGTCGTAACGGCTCGGGACCAGCACCCGCACGTCCACGCCGTCACGTGCGGCGCCCGACAGGGCCTCGGCGAGGCTCCACGACGGCGCGAAGTAGGCGCTCGCGATCCAGAAGGTTCGCTCCGCGCCTAACGCCTGCATCTGGAGGGCGCGCGAGAGTCGCAGCCGTCCCGGTTCCCCCTCGACGATCCCGACGAGCGCCGGTGGGTCGCGCATGGGATCGAGGTGCGTCGCCCGTGGGTTGCGCACTTCGCGAAAGCGGAGGCGTCGTCGTCCGCCGGCGCGCTCCCACATCCGGTCGAACGACTCCGCCATGTCCATCGCCGCCGGGCCGCTGATCTCCACACAGGTGTCGCGCCACGGGGTGCTGCGTTGCCGCAGCCGTCCGCGCCGCCACTGGTCCCCGATCCCGATGCCGCCCGTGATCCCGACCCGGTTGTCGACCACGAGCAACTTGCGGTGATCGCGGGGCAGCAACCCCAGCCACGAGCGGAATCCCGGCGGATGAAAGAGGCGCACCGAGACACCGGCCGCGCGCAGCGGGAACCAGAAGCTGTTGGGGGTCCCCATGCGCCCCACCCAGTCGACGAGGACGCGCACGCGGACGCCGCGTGTTGCGGCCGCCACGAGGGCGTCGCGCACCTTGTGTCCGATTTCGTCCGCCCGGAAGATGTACTGCTCCAGCTCCACCGACTCGCGCGCTCCCTCGATGCGATCGAGGATGGCCGCGAATGTCGGGGCGCCGTTGCGCAACAACTTCACGCCATTGCCGGCGGAGACGTCCGCGGCGGCGATGCGCCAGAGGCCACGCGCATAGGTGCGCGACTGTTGCAGCGGCGGGAGGATCGGCGGGGCGCCCGGCGCCAGGTCGCTGGGACGCGTGCTGCTCATGCCTCGCGATCCGGATCGGGATGCGTGATCGGCCGCAATGCCACCTGCGCGGCCATGGCGCCTAACGCCAACGTCAGCGCGACGAACAACATCTGGAAGCCGGTCTGCACCGCGGTGGTCACGTTGCGGTTCACCAGCGACCCCATGCTCATGAACCCGATCGAGCCGGGGACCAGGAGCACCGTGGCCGGTTGCTGCAGCACGGGATACGGCAGGTTGCGCCGCCGCGCGATGAGCGCGCCGACCGCCATCGCCGTGAAGGCACCGACGAACGCGGACGCCGTCGACCCGAGCCACTGGCCGCCAAGCCACGCCGC
>JAEUJK010000615.1 GCA_016794735.1 Gemmatimonadota bacterium
CTGATCACGAAAGTGCAGGTGGCGCCGGCCGCTTCCGACCAGCACTTTCCGTTCGAGCCGAGGTCCGAGTCCATCGCACGCAGGAGCCACCCCCCGTGGGACGCCCGAAGGAACGTTTCCGATCGCTGTACCGGTGGTGCGCCGTGGCCCTGACGGTCCTGCCCCAGGTGGGGCGGGCCCAGGCCGATGGCCTGCACGTCGTGCGCGGTCTGCGCGGCGACTCGGTGATCGTATCCCGCGGCGTGATCGCGGCGCTGCGCGGAGACACGGTCCGCGCGCGCCCGCATCGCGGGCCGGAGGTGGTGTATCGAGCCGTGCCGGTGAGTGCGGTGCTGGCCCAGGCCGGGAGTCCGCTCGACTCGCTGCGGATCGGTCGCACGGCGTGGGTCGTGGTGGCCGAGGCCGCCGATGACTACCGCGTGGTGTTTTCGGCGGCGGAGCTCGAGCCGGGCCTGGGGCCCACCCGGGCGTGGCTCGCCTATGCGCGGGCGGACGGGCCGTTGAGTGCGGAGGAGGGGCCGTACCGCCTGCTGGTGCCCACCGATACGCGGCCGCCGAGGGCGGCGCATCGCATCGTGCGGCTGCGGGTGGTGGCGGTTGGGACGGGGGCGCGGTAGCGTTCAGCCTAACGGCACGCAGCTCCAAGCGGGCTGCGAGGCGTGGCCACCGCACCCGGTGGCCTCCCGGGCAAAGGCATGGGCTGCCACCGGGTGCGACGGCTTCAGGATGATGGCCCTCGGGCGCACCACAAGGCGTTATGCGGCGCCACGCGTATCCGCTCACTGCCACTCCAGGTACCGGCTTCCCCATGCTGTCCCGCTGCCCGCATCGAATTGCCACGGCAACGCTGATCTTCCTCGGCTCGATCACGTCGTGTCGTCGTGACAACCCGGGGCCATACGATCTCGTCGTGGCCGGCGGGAGAGTCATGGATCCGGAATCGGGGCTCGACGCCGTCCGGGACCTCGGCATCCGCGGCACGTCGATCGCCATCATTTCGGGCTCGCCCCTTGCCGGGCGGGACACCCTGGACGCGCGCGGCCTGGTGGTCGCCCCGGGCTTCGTCGACCTGCATCAGCATTCGTTCGACTCGGTCAGCCTCATGCGCAAGGCACAGGACGGGGTCACCAGTGCCTTCGAGATGGAAGGTGGCGTCCGCGACGTGACGTCGTGGTACGCAAGCCTGGAGGACCGATCCCCAATCAACTTCGGGGCGACGGTGGGACATGGGGCACTCCGGGCAGCTGCGCCCGATCAGCCGCTCAACGACAGCCTGCTCACCCAGCTGACCATCGCCCTTCGTCGTGAGCTCGCCGCGGGAGCGCTCGGGATCGGCATGATCCTGGAAGAGACACCGGGGGCAACCCCATGGGAGGTGCTGGAGGTGTTTCGGACGGCCGCGGCGTTCAGCGGCGCACGGGTCCACGTCCACGTCCGGGGCACCAGGGAACCCCAGTACTGGTCGGAGACCGAGGAGGTCCTGGCCGCCGCCCTGGTGAGCGGCGCGCCGCTCCAGATCGTGCACATCAATAGCAGCTATGGCGAGGACGCCGGGAGGCTCCTCGCTCTCGTCCGGGCAAGCAGGGCGCGTGGGCTCGACGTCACCGTCGAGGCCTACCCATACACAGCGGGGATGACCTACATCGAGTCTCCCGCCTTCAACGCGTGGCGCTCCTGGGCACCGCCGCGCTTCGCCCGGTTCGAGTGGCCGGCCAGCGGCGAGCGCCTCACCCGGGAGTCGTTCGCGCGCCATCGGCAGGAAGGGGGACTGGTCATCATCCACAACAACGACGAGGCCACCATCCGTTCCATCCTGTCCGACAGCCTGGTCATGGTGGCAAGCGACGGTTTGGCCGATTCCAGCGGTGCGCACCCACGCGGCGCGGGCACCTTCGCGAAGGTGGTCGGCCGCTACGTACGAGAGGACTCGCTGCTGACGCTGATGGGAGCCCTTGCGAAGGCGACGCTTCTCCCCGTTCGAGCCCTGGAAGGGCGCGCGCCAGCGATGCATCGGAAAGGGCGCATCCAGCCGACGATGGATGCGGACCTTGTGGTGTTTGATCCCGCCGCGCTCGCCGATCAGGCAACCTATCGGGAGCCGCGGCTACCGTCGGTCGGCATCCGCCACGTCGTCGTCAACGGCACGCCCGTCATACGGTCAGGGCAGCCGCTTCCCGGCGCCCGGCCAGGTGCGGCGATCCGGGCGCAGCGCGAACCATAGTTCCAGGTCGCTTGTTCCCTTCTGGCTCGTACTGCTCCAGGACGATGATGCCGCCCGCCTGACCACCGCATGAAGCTGACGTGCTCGCGGCGTCGGGGGTGGTCGTCATCGGGGCGTCCGTGGCGCCATCGGGCTCACTGCATCTTCTCCCGATACCACGCCTGCAGCTCGGTGAAGTCCACGCCGTTGCCGGCGAACTGCTCCGGGAGCACACGGAAGAGCTCGTCGCCAAAACGGCGGGTGCGGCGCAGGTGGTCCGACGTCGTGAAGTTGGGCGCGGGCGCACTGTTCACCCACCGCCCGAGGGCGTTCAGCGCGGGGCGGGCCAGGCGAGCCTTCTCGGCGGGGGTAAGCTCAGCGTCGCGCACGAA
>JAEUJK010000629.1 GCA_016794735.1 Gemmatimonadota bacterium
CAGGGGCATTCCGCTGTTCGATCCACTCGCCAGTTCCCCCGATCCATCGCCCGGGCGGCCTGAAGCATTCGAGACCCCGACGCACCTCGCGGCCATTGCTGCGGGCGCGCGTTACCGCGTGTGTGTGATCGTCGGCACACGGGCGGAGGCCATCAAGCTCGCCCCGGTCATTCGCGAACTGGAGCGGCATCGGCGCACGGTGCACACCACGGTCGTGACGACCGCACCGCACCGCGAGATGCTCACGCAGGCGCTGGAGTCGTTCGAGATCACGCCGCAGGTGGACCTGGGGCTCGTGGCCCCGCGTGGCCTGCTGGCGGACTTCACGGCGCGCGCGCTGCAGGCCATGAGTGCGGTGTTCTCCGAGCGACGCCCGGATGTGGTGGTGGTGCAGGGTGACAACTCCACGGTGCTCGCGGCGTCGCTCGCCGCGCACTACCTCGGCATCCCCGTGGCGCATGTGGAGGCGGGGGTCCGCTCGCACCAGCTCCGCAATCCGTTCCCCGAGGAACTCAACCGGCGCATGGCGGCGGTCATCGCCGACCTGCACTTCGCACCAACACCGCATGCGCGGGAGAACCTGCTGCGCGAAGGGGTGTCCGACGCGCAGATCGTCGTCACGGGCAACACCATCATCGACGCCCTGCGGCTCACCCCGCGTCGTCCCGTGTTCGACGAGTCGCGCCTCAACCTCATCCCGTGGATGAAGCGGCGCGTGGTGGCGGTGACGATGCACCGTCGCGAGAACCTCGGCGAGCCGTTGGCCAACGTGTGTGCGGCGCTGGCCGAATTGGTGACGATGCACGGGGACCTGCACGTGGTCTTCCCCGTCCACCTGAATCCTCGGGTGCGCGACGTGGTCTACGACGAACTCGAGGGACTCCCGCGCATCGACCTGGTGGATCCCCTGCAATACGGCGACATGGTGGAGTTGCTGCGCCGTTCCGCGTTCACGCTCACCGACTCGGGCACCGTGGTCGAGGAGTGCGCGGCGCTCGCGCACCCGGTGTTGGTGCTGCGTCGGCAGACGGATCGCCCCGAGGCGGTGGATGCCGGATTCGCCCGTGTGGTGGGCACCGAGACCCTGCGTGTCGTCGAGTCGGCCACGCGGTTGCTCGATGACGATCGCGAACTCTCGCGCATGCGGGAGGGCGACCAACCGTTCGGTGACGGGTTCGCCGCGGTGCGCATCGTGCAGGCACTGATGAGCCGCATGCCGCGCCATGCGGGTGGTGTGCCGGTGGCCGAAGGCCCGGCGATCCTTCCACCGCGTCGCGCCGTCGAGCGATAAACGCACGACTGGCGTGGGGGGAAAAGGATACGGCACCAGAATCCCCGGAGATCCTGGTGCCGCATCAGAACTGCAGTGAACCACCTGCGTTCACCGGCAGAGAAGGTACAACCACCTTGCGAAATGCGAAAGGCTTTTCGTCCACATTCGTGGGCACTCGTGTCGCGCATGGGACAGCATCCTGACCCCCCGGACGGACAAACCCCCGTGTGATGTGGGGGAATCGGCGTGGCACACTTTGTTCGAGGGAATGGATCTGCCGCGCAACGATGAACGTTGCGTGGAACCCGGGAACACGGGAGGATCTCATGTATCGAGCGATGTATGTGGCCCTGCTTGGCGTCATCCCCGCCTCGGCGGCCCTTGCCGGTGAACGCAACTACACGCTGCGCGGCGACGGCTGGTTCGATGGCAACAACGCCCGCTTTGGCCGACTGGCCATGCGCGAAGTGCGCATGACGCTGCGCGACAACGGCGAGTTCGCCGTCACCCTGTTCGTGCGCAACGAGCGTTACCTCGTGCGCGGCCGCTGGGACCGTCGTGGTCGAGGCAACGTGGAACGCATCGACGTGGACCAGGCCTTCGGCATGCGCGCGTCGGGGAACGGCACGCTGCACTTCGACCGCCGCGCCAATACGCCTGAGCGACTGTTCATCGAGGGGCGGACCGCCGAGGGTGCCTTTCGGGCGGAGATCGATGGTGAACGTGGCTTTGACTGGAATGATCCCCGCGATCGCGATGAGCGTGGCCGCGGTGAATTGGGCCGCAACGGTCGCCTGTACGAGGACCTGCAGCTCTCGTCCCGCGGGACGGGGACGCTGCGCATGGCGCGGGTGCGCGATGGGCGCGTGAACGCGGTGCGTGCCATGCTGCGTACCAACCGTGAGGTGCGGATCGAGCTGGAACGCCCGACCGCGGGCACCATTCGCGGCGAGATCATCGGCGTGAGCGGCTACACGGTTCGCGTGCGGGTGACCGACGTGTTCGGTGCGCGGGCCAACGGCGAGATGGATGTGATGCTGCGTGGTCGCGACGACCTGGCACGCATCCGTGGCGCCGGCGGCAGCGATGACGGATCGTGGCAGCTCGACTTTGATGGGGACGGCCGTGGTGGGCGTGACTGGGACCCGCGCGACGATCGCGGTGGGTGGATGGGATCGTTCGAGTCGAACGACCGCGGCGAGGGTCGCCTGCGCCAGGACGTTGGCCCGGACATGGAGTTCGATCGCCTGCGCGTGCGACTCGAGCCCAACGGGATGGCGTGGATTGGCCTCGAAGGCCGTCGCCAGTCCATTGAGCTCCGCGGCAGGTGGCGTCCCGATGGCCGTGACGTGAACATCGACCTCGAAGGGATCAACGAGATGCGCGCTTGGGGGCGGCTGACCCTGCGTCGCTCGGGCACGCGGGTCGAACGGCTCGATGGCGATGGACGAACCGATCGCGGACGCTTCGAGGTGCGCTTCGGCAGGTAGGCCTTGTCGAAACCGCGGAACGAGGGCGACGATAGTATCGACTATCGTCGCCCTCTTCGTTCATGCTCACTTCCCTCCGCCTCTCCCTGCAGCTTCTCGCCATCACCAACACGTCGGTGGTGGATCCCTCCAACGGCACCGTGCGTGCCGGGCAGACCGTGGTGATCCGCGGTTCGCGCATCGAGGCCGTGGCCCCCGCCGCCCAGGCGCGCGTGCCCGCGAATGCGCGTCGCATTGATGGGTCCGGCCGCTATGTCATTCCGGGCCTGTGGGACATGCACGTCCACATGGACCTCCCCGGTGGAAAGGCACTGTTGCCACTCTTCGTGGCCCACGGTGTCACCGGGGTACGCGACATGAACAGTCGCGTCGAGGTGCTGCGTCGCTGGCAGGCGGAGGTACGTGGCGGGACCCTCGTGGGTCCGCGCATGGTGATCTCCGGGCCCTATGTGGTGGGGCGCGCGGTGCCATTGCCGCACCTCATTGCACTCACCGCGGCGGAAGGCGTGCGCGCCGTGGACTCGCTGGCCGCGCTTGGCGTCGACTTCATCAAGGTGCACAACGCGTTGCCGCCCGCCGCCCTGTTTGGGGTGGCGCGTCGCGCGCGCGAACGCGGGATAACGTTTGCTGGGCATGTCTTCCCGCCCACCACGCCGCTGCAGGCCTCTGATTCGGGACAGCGCAGCCTCGAACACCTCGCGGGATTCCCCAACGAGTGCTCTGCGGCGGATTCCGTGCGATTTGCGCGCGCGCACTTCCTGCACACCCTGCTGTTCGGCGGGTGCACGAGCGTGCCGCAGGGACCCATCTACGCGAAGATCGCGAAGAACCCGACCTGGGTGACCCCCACCCTCGTGGTGCAGGAACCGGTGGTGACGTTCTCGCCGTCGGTGGTGCCGGGGGATTCGCTCCACAAGTTCTTCAACGACTCCCTCATGGCCATGATGCAAGTGGTCATGGAGATGCCGCGCAACGTGCCCGCGGAACAGCTCGCGTTGGGTCAGCCGTTGTTCGAGCGGCGCATCGCGATGACGGGCGCCCTGGCGAAGGCCGGAGTGCCGCTGCTCACCGGGACCGACGCCCCCCTGACGCGATCGATGCCCGGGCTGGCGGTTCACGACGAACTCGCGTTCCTCGTGCGGGCCGGACTCACGCCGGCGCAGGCGCTGCGTGCGGGCACGTGGGAGCCGGCGCGCTACTTCGCGGCGACCGATTCACTGGGCACGGTGGCGGCGGGGAAGGTCGCCGACCTCGTCCTGCTCGAGGGGAATCCCCTGGCGGACATCGCGAACACGCGACGCATCGCCGGGGTGATTGCGGGGGGGAAGTACTGGGACCGACCGCAGCTGAACGGGATGGTGAGCGGGGCGAGAGTGCGGAAGTGACTCGTGCTGCTGCTTCGCTGTTGAGAGCCGTTCAACTGATGAAGCACGGGCAGCACGAGAGGTCAGGGCAGCACGGGTGACCTGCGGGTAGTGCCTCGTGCTACTCGTGCTGCCGTTCCCTCTCGTGCCTCGCAGTGGCTGTTGAACTGCCCTGTACGACTACATCTTTGGGCGTCCGTCCAGCTGCTCGATCGTCTTCGTGGACGGGCCGCGCGTGCGACGCAGGCGCGCGCTCACCTGCTCGGCCTGGCGCATCGCCCGCAGGACGTTCTCGCCGGCCAGCTTCCGGAGGTCACCCTCGCTCCAGCCGCGGCGCGACAGCTCGGCGAAGAGGGCGGGATACTTGGAGACATCCTCCAGCCCCTCGACGACATCGTCGATCCCGTCGAAGTCCGAGCCGATCCCTACATGGTCGATGCCGGCGACGTCACGCACGTGCTCGATGTGGTCGGCGACGTCCTTGATCGTGGCGCGCACGGCCGGGTTGCTGCGCTCCCACTCCCGAAGTTCCCGGTTGAGCCCCGCGGTGTCGGGGCCGAACTGGCTCTGGAGCTGCACCAGCTTCGCGCGGCGCAGCACGCTGTAGTCGGCGACCTTCTGCGACAGGAACCCGGGCACGAAGGTGACCATCAACACGCCGCCGTTC
>JAEUJK010000679.1 GCA_016794735.1 Gemmatimonadota bacterium
TGGTGTCGACGCCACGATGGGCATGGCCATTGGCATCTCCATCGTCGTGTCGTTCCTCGCGCTCGCCGTCTTTCCGGCGCTCGCCACGGCCGCCCGCACACCATCCGGCACGACGACCGGTGACGGGCGGGTGGCCGCCCGCTCGACGGCTGGACGCATGTTGAGCGCCGCGCAGTGTGCGCTCGCGTTGCCCCTCGTGGTGACGGCGCTGCTCGTTGCGCGCAGCGTGCATGCGTTGCGACAGGTGCCGCTGGGCTTCTCGGGAGAGGATGTCACCGTCGTGCGACTCGACGCCACCCGCAATGACTACACCCCGGAGCAGATGGTCGCGGCGTATCGCGGCGCGATGGCCGAGGTGCGCGCGATACCCGGGGTGCGCGCCGTCTCGATGACGCGCAACGTGCCGCTGACTGGCAGCTGGAGCGGGAACTCGTTCCGCGTGGAGGGAACGCGCGATCCCGTCGGCAGCGAGGAGCCCACGCGCGTGCAGGTGATGTATGTCGACCCGGACTACTTCCGCGTCCTGCGCGCACCGGTACTCGCCGGGCGCGAGTTCACTGCGGACGATGCGCCTCGCCGGCGAGGCGTCGCCGTGGTGAGCGAACAGTTCGCTCGCCGGCACTTTGGCGCGGCGGATGCCGCCGTCGGACGACACCTGGCGCGCGGCCCCGGCGCCTACGACATCGAGATCGTTGGCGTGGTGGCCAACGCCCGGCTGCAGTCCGTCCGCCAGGCGACCGAGGACGTCGTCTACCAACCCTACCTTGCCGATGCAGCCAACGTCTCGCTCGGGAACCTGGTGCTCGCTGCCGACCAACGCACCGACCTGCTGGCCCCCGCGGTGCGCGAGGCCATCCGCCGGGCTGATGCGCGCCTCGAGGTCCTCGGGGTGAGTCCCTTCCGGCGCTACCTGGATCGCAGTGTGGAAGTCGAGCAGATGGTGGGACGCCTCTCCGCCGTCCTCGCCACGCTCGCGATCCTGCTCGCCGCGCTCGGCATCTACGGCGTGTTCTCCCACGAGGTCTCGCGGCGGCGCAAGGAGATCGGCGTGCGACTCGCCCTCGGCGCCTCTCCCGTCACCGTGCGTCGCTGGATCCTCGCGAGTGCCGGGCAGGTGTTCGTGGTTGGAGTCGCCCTCGGTCTACCGGCCGCGTGGATGGCCGTGCGCGCCGCGCGTTCGCTCCTCTTCGACGTGGCGGCGGCCGACCCGCTCGCGTTGGCTGGGGCCGGCCTCGTCTTCACGAGCGCCTTCCTGCTGGCGGCCAGCGGACCGGCCGCGCGCGCCGCGCGGCTCGATCCGCTCACGAGCCTGCGCGCCGAGTGATGCCTAACGCCTGATCCCGTCGCCGCGACTGAAGAACCCGGGGAGGGACACCGGCGCCACACCGGTCACCGGGGCGCGCCCCAGCAGCGCGAGCGCAGCCCCGCGCTCCGACGCATCACCGACGCTGTAGGTGACCATATAACTCCCGACGGTGGGGACCTGCCGGATGAGGTACGGATTCCCCAGGGCGACCAGCACGGTGCGCGGGTTCATCGTCGGGAGCGTGGCCATCCAGTTGGCGATGCTCGTGGGAATGGCGGGCCGGCCCTCGCCCTCGATGCGCCTGACGTACGCCGCCAGCACGACGCGTTCGGCGCGACCGATCGCGCTCGCGAGCGCATCGAGCTGGGGCTGCGTGGTCGCCGGAGAAATCTTCACGACCCGGGCCGATGTGTCCGCCGCGCGCCAGGTGGCGCTGAACACGCGTCCCGCCCGGAGTTCGGTCTCGGGCATGTACTGGATGAGCAGGGTGCGACGCGCACTGAGCGGAATGAGTCCGTCCTTGTCGCGCAGCAGGGTGATCGATCGCTGGGCAATGTCGGCCGCCTTCGCGCGATGGGCCGGCGCCCCCACCACTTCACGCAACGAGTCGAGCGACACGATCGGCTGGAAGGCCACGCCGGTTCGCGCCTTGAGCTCCAGCACGCGTCGCGCCGACGCCTCGATGCGCTCGCGCGAGATCTCCCCGCGCTCCACGGCCGCGACCACGGCGTCCACTGCCCGCGTGGGATCGCTCGGCTTGAGCAGGATGTCGGCGCCGGCACGCACGGCGAGCACGCTGCTCTCGGCCACACCATATCCCTTCCCGACGCCCTCCATGGTCATCGCGTCCGTGATCGTGACGCCGCGAAAGCCGAGGGTGTCGCGCAGGACCCCCGTCATGATGCGCGGGGCGAGGGTGGCCGGCGTGGAGGAATCACCCTCGACGGCCGGCAGCGCGATGTGCGCGGACATCACCATCGACGCGCCCGCGTCGATCGCCGCCTTGAACGGGACCAGCTCCACCGTCCGCAAGCGCGCCCAGTTCGCCCCAACGATCGGCAGCCCCACGTGGGAATCCACCTCGGTGTCCCCATGCCCGGGGAAGTGCTTGGCGGTCGCGACGGCACCCGCGTCCATCGACCCGCGCGTGAACAGGGCAGAGAGCCGGGCGACGCGCACCGGGTCCTCGCCGAACGACCGCGTGTTGATGACGGGGTTCGCCGGGTTGTTGTTGACGTCGACCGTGGGGGCAAAGTTGATATGGATGCCGACCGCCCGCGCCTCCCGCCCGATGATGTAGGCCGCCTCGCGGACATCGTCGTCGCGGCCCGTCGCCGCAATCCCCATGGCGGTCGGGAAGACGGTGGCCCCACCGGCATCCATGAGGTAGTGCGAAAAGACGCCACCCTCGAGGCGACCGAGCGCGGGCTCGAGATCCGACGAGACGAGCAGCGGGACGCGGGCGAGTCGCTGGAAGGCGTTCACCTTCGCCGCCACCTCCACCGGCGTACCTAACGACATCGACACCCCGCCGATCCCGTCGCGCGTGATCCACCGCGCAACCTCGGCGTAGGTCGAGTCCCCGCTGGAGGTGTAGTCGCCGAGCACCCACACCATCACCATCTGCCCCACCTTCTCACGCAGCGTGAGCCCGGCGAGGGTGCGATCCACCCATGCCTGCTGGGTGCGCGTGAGGGGCGTGCGCGGGTCGAGTTGTGCGGCGGTCGGCGTCGGGGTCGACGTCGGGATCGGCGCCTTGCTGCAGGCGGCGAGCGCCAGCAGCAGGAGGGAGCGATGAGGGCGGAAGGTCATGCCAAACAAGAAAGCCACCAACGGCCGGTCGGAGCAACGGCCCCGCCGTCACGGGGTGGGGTCAGAGGTCGTTGCGACGCGCGTACGGCACGACCTCGCCCGTGGTGCAGTACCGCGCAAGGAGCCGCAGGTACATCGCCCAGCAGAACGAGGAGATCCGTTGGTGGGCGGTCTTCCCTTCCCAGCCGCGGTGATAGAAGTGCAGCCGTGTGTTGTCGCCTTCGCTGGCGAGTCGCGCGCCCACGCGTGTGCCGTGCCAATCGTCCATCGGCGCCGTCTCGGTCATCTCCCACTCGATCGCATGCGGGGCATCGTACACACGGACAACGCCGGCCCACTGGTGTTCCGGGTCGAAGCCGAACGTGTACCGGCCCCCACGTCGGGGATCCGCCGTGGAGGTGTCGGTCCACCACGCGGCCAGCCCTGGTCCGGTGCTGAAGCAGGCAAAGACCTCTTCGATCGGGGCCGCGACCACGAATTCGTGTTCGATGTCCATGGATCTCCCCCGGTGCTCGTGCTCAGCCCCCCGCTTCGTCGGCGCGACAGGCGTCGACCGCCGGGATGTGCAGGGCCCGGCGCGTGGGCAACAAGGTCGCCGCGACCACCGCCGCGGCGAGGATTCCCCCAACGATCAACAGCACCCACGGATCCGTGGCCCGCACCTGGTAGAGCAACCCGTCGAGCAGGCGCGCGCCACCCAGGGCCACGGGCAGCCCCAGCGCGATACCCACGGCGCCCCACGCGCCGACGTCGAACAACACGAGGCGCACGATGTGTGCGGGCGATGCCCCCATCGCCCCGCGGATCCCGATCTCGCGCGTGCGTCGTCGCACCCGGTACGAGGTGATGCCATGGATGCCGAGCCAGGCGATGGCCAGGCCGACCACGGCAATCCACCCCGCCTGCGTGGCATTGGTGCGCATCCCGCGCCACTGGAGCTCGTACCCCTCGGTGGCGCGCGCCACGCCGACCGGACGATCCGGCACGTGGCGCACGAGCAGGTCGCGGAACGGCCGGATCAGTGCCGCCGGATCGCCCGCGGTGGACGCGACAAACGTTGGAAAGGCGGTGGCCGCCTGCGCCCACGGCCGGTACAGCTCCCCGCCGAGTTCCATCGTGAGGACCGTGGCCGTCGCCGCCCGATGGTCGGCGACGACCCCAACGATGGTGAGCGACACCCCCGCACCCGGCGCGGTGTCAACGCGCACCGCACGTCCCACCGGATCGGCCCCGGGCCACCACCGCGCCGCGGCAAAGGCATTCACGATGGCCACCGGCGCACCGCCGGCCACGTCAGCGTCGGTGAACGGTCGCCCACGCAGCACCGGCACACCAAGCGCCTCGAAATACCCCGGCGACACCCCGATCTCCACCGACGGCGCGACGCGCGCATCGAGCGGCGCTCCACCATCCACCGCAAACGCCGCGTTGGCCCGCGGCAGGATGGTCCGCGCAGCCGCCGTGCGCACCCCAGGCACCTGCTGCAGCTCGGCCAGGATGCGCTCCGTCACGGGGACATAGGTCCCAGGGACGCGCCACGGGTGCGGGAAGCTCGGCGTTCCCTGCAACACGCGTCCCGCATCGAAGCCCACCGACACACGCGCGAGCGCCGACGCCGACTTCTGCAGGAGCACGCCACTCGAGACGAGCGCAAACGCCAGGGCCACCTGCACCACGAGCAGGATGCGCTGCCACGGGTTGCGCGGCGACGTGTTCCCGGCCGACCCGCGCAACGCATTGTCGCCGGCGGCACCGAGTGCAACGCGAACCGGCGCCACCGCCAGCGCGGAGCCGATGAGCACCGCGGCCACCGTGGCAAAGGCCCACACGTGCGCATCCACTGCCGGAAGCATCCCCGCGAGCCGCCCGGAGTTGAGTACGTCGACGGAGCCGAGCACCGCGAGCAACCAACGGGCAACGAGGGCGCCGACGATGGTCCCGCCGAACACCAGCAGCGCATGCTGCAGCACCAGTTGCCGGGCGAGCCGGCCGCGCGGCGCGCCTAACGCGGCTCGCACGGTGACTTCCTTCCGCTGGTCCAGGGCGCGCACCAGCGACAGGTTCGCGAGGTTGGCCACGGCCAGCAGGAGCAACCCGCCCACCATGCCGGCGAAGATCACGTCATACGATTGCGTGGCGGCGACATAACGGTCGCGGAGCGGCGCCGCCACGATGTGCATCCGTGTTGGGCCGGCCGCCCCGCGCTGGTCCGGGATCTCCAGCTGCGCCAGCTCGGCCGCGAGGTCCTGCGCCGTATGGCCCACACGCAGTCGCCCGATCACGCTGAGGCTGCGGATCGACGGTCGCGTGCTCGGGTCCAGGGTGGGCACCGCCGGCAGCCAGAACTTCGAGCCAGTCTCGAAATCGAAACCCGGCGGCATCACGCCAACCACCGTGTACTGCGAATCGCTCAGCTTGATCACGCGCCCGATCACACCAGGATCCGCACCGAACTGGTTGGTCCAGAAATCGTGGGACAGCAGCGTGACGAGCGGGACGCCGAGCTGGTCGTCACTCGGGAGCAGGGGGCGACCCAGCGCCGGCGCGACGCCGAGCAGCGTGAAGGCTTCTGGCGTGAGGACGCCGCCGGAAACGGGCAGCGGTTCGCCACCGGCCATGTACACCTTGCCGCCGCTCGTGAAGCCGATGACGGCGTCGAGCGTGCGGAACTCGTGCCGCCGCAGCACGTCGGCAAAGGTGGTGTAGGACACGTCGCAACGCGCCCCGCACGCCTCGCCGGTGGAACCACTCTCGGGCACCTCGGCGAGCGTGACCAGGCGCTCGCCGTGCGGGAACGGGAGCGCACGCAGCCGCACGCTGTCGAGGATGGCGAACGCCGCCATGGCGCCGCCGAGTCCGAGGGCCAGCGAGGCGAGCACCACGGACGCGTACATGGGGCTTCGGCGCAACGAACGCAGCGCCGACCGGAGGTCGTCGAGGAGCGCTTCCATAAGGTGGGGAAGTTGTGGCGGGATCCGGCACGTGGCGAGGGCGGTCCGCAGCCCTGCTACATTCCACGCATGTCGTGGCCCCGCCTCGCCCTTCGCCTCTTCATGCGCGCCGTTGGCAGCCCGTCGACCGCGCGCGCCCTGCTCGTGGTCGGCTGGCGCTTTCGTGATCGTCGGTGGTGGCAACGTTTTCCCTTCCTCCCACTGCCGGCGCGCGACTACCTCCAGTGGCGCATGCACACGGCCTACGGGGACGCGAACATCGTCCCACCGGCGGAGGACGTGATCCGGTATGCCCGCTGGGCCGCCAGCCGCTGACGGCACCGGGCGAGCGTCGCGCATCAAGGCGCTGGCCTACGCCCTCGGCTTCGACCTCGTCGGCATCACCACGTTAGGTCCCGCGGAGTCTGCCGGAACGTTCGAGGACTGGCTCGCGCACGGATATGCCGGCACCATGGCCTGGCTCGCCCGCGGCGCCGAGAAGCGTGCCGACACCCGGCGCGTCTTCCCGGGTTCCGTCTCCGCGGTGGTCGTGGGGATGAACTACGGCGGGACACAACCCGCAGGCCCGATCGCGCGGTACGCACGCGGGCGCGACTACCACGACGTCCTCGTGGATCGCCTGAACGCGCTGCTCTCG
>JAEUJK010000680.1 GCA_016794735.1 Gemmatimonadota bacterium
TCGGCGGCGCGGTCGTAGTGGCCCAGCAGGTAGTGGGCGAGCCCCTGGTGATAGACCACGTCGAAGTTGGTGGAATCCATCCGCGCCGCGCGATCCAGGTCCCGCTGTCCATCCTCGAACTGCCGCAGGGTGAGGAAGCGATGCCCGCGGAAGCGCAGGAACCGCGCGTCGCCCGGGTGCAGCTCGGCGCCGCGCGTATACAGCGCGATCGCCTCGCGAAAACGCCACGCCGTGGCGCGCGCGCCCGCCGCCGCCAGCAACAGCTCGGCGTCGTTAGGCGAGCGGGCCAGCGCCTCGTCGGCCGCCCGCACGGGCGCGTCCGGCATGGCGGGTGCGCGAAGCACGGTCCCGAGGAGCGATACCCCCTCGGCGCCTGGCGGCGCGGGACGCAGGGCCGCGTGGTGGCAGCCCACCAGCGCGAGCAACAACACACCGGATCGACGGAACACGGGGAACCCCTAGGTGAGGAGCAGTTCGAGGTCTTCGCGGGTGAGCGACGAGAGCGGCCCATCTTCGGCCCGGAGGATCGCGTCGGCAAGGTCCCGCTTGCGCTCCTGCAGCTGCAGCACCTTTTCCTCCACGGTGTCGCGGGCGATGAGGCGCGTGGCCAGCACCGGTCGTGTCTGCCCGATGCGATGCGCCCGGTCGATGGCCTGGGCCTCGACCGCCGGGTTCCACCACGGGTCGAGCAGGAAGACGTAGTCCGCGGCGGTCAGGTTGAGGCCGAGTCCGCCCGCCTTGAGCGAGATCAGGAAGACGTGGCAGGCCGGGTCCTCCTGGAAGCGCGTCACGCGCGCCTCGCGATCCCGCGTCTGCCCATCCAGGTACTCATACACGAGTCCTGCCCGATCAAAGTGTTCGCGCACGATCGCGAGCAGGCTCGTGAACTGCGAAAAGACGAGCACCTTGTGCCCTTCGTCGACCACCTCGGTCACGCTGTCGGCGAGGACGTCGAGCTTCGCCGAGCCGGCGCCGATGAACGCGGGGTTCACGAGCCCGGGGTGGCACGCTGTCTGGCGCAGGCGCAGGAGGGCTTCCAGCACATGCACCTTCGCGCGCCCCATCCCCTCGGCTTCGATGCGGCCGAGCAACGTGCCACGATAGTGATCTCGGAGTTCGTCGTAGCGGCGTCGATCTTCCTCACGCAGGTCCACGAGCACAGTCTGCTCGACCCGCTGCGGCAACTCGGGGGCCACCTGCGCCTTGGTGCGTCGCAGGATGTACGGGCGCAGCGCGCGGGACAGGAGGTCGAGCGCTTCCGGGTCCGGCGTCCCGCCGGGTTCCGGTGCCGCCGCGCGCATCGCACCGACCAAACGACCGGAAGCGCCCAGTACCCCGGGATTGAGGAACTCGAAGAGGCTCCACAACTCCGCGAGGCGATTCTCCACGGGGGTGCCCGTCATCGCCAGGCGATGCCGCGCCTTCAGCACGCGAGCGGCGCGTGCGCTCGCGGTGGCGGCATTCTTGATGGCCTGGGCCTCGTCGAGGATGACGTAGTCGAACGGGACGCGCGAGAGGAACACGGCGTCGCGGCGCAGGATGCCATACGTCGTGAGCACCACGTGTGCACTCGCGAGGGCGCGCGGGTCGCGTGTGCGGCCGGCACCGACGTGGGCCACGACGTTGAGTTCCGGCGTGAACCGCGCGGCCTCCTGCTGCCAGTTGAATACCAGCGAGTTGGGAACCACCACGAGGGACGGCCCGGCACCGGCGGTCCGGCGCTCCTCGAGCAGCGCGAGGGCCTGGATGGTCTTGCCGAGTCCCATGTCGTCGGCGAGGCATCCCCCAAAGCCCAATTGCTGGAGGAAAGCGAGCCAGCCCAACCCCTCGCGCTGGTACGGTCGCAGCTCGCCACGGAACCCCGGCGGGGCATCGTGGGGTTCCACGCGCCGGAAGTGTTCGAGGGTCTCGCGCACGCGCGCGAATTGCGCGTCGACGTCCACGCGCTCGACGCTCGCGAGGAGCGCATCGAGCAC
>JAEUJK010000687.1 GCA_016794735.1 Gemmatimonadota bacterium
CATGTACGCCGGCAACCTGGCGGCCGCGGAATCACTGGTGCGCGAAGGGCTCACGGTCGCCAGGCAGTATCACGGGTACGAAAGCGTCATGCACTCGGAGATGCTGAAGAGCCTGGCCTCGATCCTCAGCGACCTGCAGCGCCACGCGGAGGCCGACTCCCTGATCCGCGAAAGCACGCGGCTCATGCTGAAGCTGCTCGGCCCCAGGCACCCGAACTACCTGCGCGGCATGTTGAACCAGGCGCAGATACTCTACCTCAAGGGCGACATGGCCGGCGCGCTCGCCGCCGCAAATGTCGCCGTGCCGGAAATCGGGAACGCGTTACCCGAGGCCGACCCGACATCGGCGTCCGTCCTCCAGACACAGGGTCTCGCGCTCGACGCGCTTGGCCGTTTTGCCGAGGGCGGTGCGGCGCTGGAGCGATCGCTGGCGATTCGCCGGAAGTACATGCCGCCCGATCACTGGGCGATCGCCTCCTCGGAATCGGTCATCGGTTACCACCAGATGCTCACCGGGCGATATCCCGAGGCCGAGCGCATCCTGACGCGCGCCTATCGCGACCTCTCGGAATCGCGCGGGCCGGACGCCAGCGTGACCCAGCGCGTGGCCTTTCGGCTGTCGGAGCTCTACGGCCGTTGGGGGCGTCGCGCCGACTCGGTGACCTGGGCGGCGCGTTCGACCGCCGGAGCCACCCCCCAGGGACGCTGAGCCGCGGGAGGTCCGCGTCGCGCCTGTCCAAGGCGAGCGACTCGTTCCAACCCTGCACCGCGTCACATGGGCGGCGTCATCCTCAGACATCTCAAGGGCTCACGCGCGCAGGCCGTGGAGGAATTTCCGCTCGCGTCGGTTGAGCGGCTCATCATCGGGCGCGACCCCGACGCCGCCGTCCGCTTTGAGCCGGACGGTGACGCCATCGTGAGCCGCCGTCACGCGTGCATCGCACGCGATCTCGACCACCCACGGCAGTTCAAGGTCGTCGACCTGGACAGCCGGAACGGCACGTTCCTCAACAAGCGGCGGATTGTCGGCGAGATGCTGCTGCGTCCGGGGGACGTCATCCAACTGGGCCCTGGCGGCCCCGAGATGCAGTTCGACGTCGCGCCAGCGCCAGTGGCCGCCACGAGCGGAGGAGACCGCACGAGCCCACCGGAGCCCGGCCGTGTTCATTGAGCGCTGGCTGGGCCGTAGCAAACCGGAGCGACACGCGTGGACGGCGCCGATGCTGGTGCCGCTCTCCGGCGAACGGCACCACCTCGTGCCCGAAGCGCGGCTCACCACGGGGAGCTTCACCCAGGGCGGACCGGACAGCGCGTACAACGGCGATGCGATCGCTGTCGTACGGCCGCACGACGAGGCTCACCTCGCCACGCAGGGCATCCTCGCCGTCGTGTGCGACGCCATGGACGCGACGGAACACGCCGAACGGGCAAGCGTCCTCGCCCGTGACACCGTCGTACGCGCGGCACGCGACGTCACCCGCGACCCGCATGTCGGCCTCGCGCGCGCCCTGGCGTCGGCGCACGCCGCCCTCGTCTCCGCCGGGTCGGTGAAGGGGGTGGCATGCACGGCGCTGTTGGTCCATCGCGGGATGGCCTGCTGCGCCCACGTCGGCAACACGCGCTGTTATCTCGCCCGCAGTGGCGAGCTGTACGTGATGACCGAGGACCATTCGCACGCCATCACCCTCGTGCGCCAGGGGATCCTCACCTTCGACGAGGCACGCACGCATCCCGGTCGGCTCCAGCTCACGCGTGCCCTGGGGCACACCGACGGGATCGAGGTGGCGACATGGCCCGCGCCACTGGAGGTCCTCCCGGGCGACCGCTTTCTCGTATGCAGCGATGGCGTGAGTGACGCGCTCAGCCACGCCGAGATCCGCGACATCGTGTGCAGCACCGGGGCGCAACGCGCCTGCGAGGTACTCGTCGAGCGGGCGCGCCGCGCGGGCTGTGCAGACAACCTCTCGGCAGCGATGATCTCCATGCATGCCGGACCGACCCGGCCACCGGCCATCGACACGCCGCTCGCGTGAGCGCGACGGGTGCGCGGAGCGACCCCGCGCACCCGCCCGGGCACCGTTACGGCCGTGGAATCATCGGCGGGACATCAGGGCCACCGATGGGCGGCTCCACCGGCGACGGCTCGAGCACCGACACCGCCACGCGACCGACCTTGCGGCCTAACGCGAGTCCGGCCTCCATGTCGAAGCGGTAGTGAATGCCGCCGTACAGGCGCGACAACCCCGCCATCTCGGCGTCATCCGTCACCCGCATGCGCTCCTGCGGGAAGACCGCCGCCAGCACGGTCGCCGCGGCCGCGGAGATCGCCGCGTGGTTCGACGGATACGCAGGGAAGCTCGGCAGGCCGATCGCCATGTTGATCAACGGGTCCGCCTGGCTCGGGCGCAGCACCCAGTACGTGTACTTGGCCTCGTGGCTGGCGAGGAGGGCGTCATACCCCGCCATGTTCACGAGCGCGAGGATGTGCGCGGCGCGACGGTCACTGAGGTGCCGCGCATTGCTGAACTCGGACGCGAGCGCGTTCCAGTAACCGAGCGTCGTCACCGTCCCGTTTTGCAGCGCCCACACCTTCGCGATGCTGTCCTGCGCCGGCGTGCGGTGGTCCGCGAAGGCCCTCACCTCGGACAGGTCCGCGAGGAACGCCGCAGAGCCGAACGCAGGCGGAGGGGCGGGTCGGAACTGGCTGGTGCTGTTGAGCAACCAGGGACGCGCCTGGCCCAGGGTCGCAAACGCGGGAGGCGTCGGCACAGCCTTCCAACACCCCGGGCACGTGGGGATCACGCCGGTGAACGGGGTGAAGAAGCCATCGCTCGCCGCGTGTGCGAGCACATCGGCGGCCGCAAGACGACCCGCCGCGACACCAGCCGCGATGGACGGCTGCGTCGTCGGCGCCGGTTCGATCGTGGCGAGCTGTGCGTTCAACGTGGTGCTGAAGAAGGTGGACTCCGCCGGATACAGGGCGCGCAGGACCTCGACCGAGGCGGCGCCAATAGCCGCCGCGTCTGCGACGCGGAGTTGCTGGCCCGGACGCGGTGCGACCGCGCGCGCGGCGCGATCCTGCGCAACAGCAACGAGTGTGTAGATGCGCACGGCCGGGGCCGCTCCCGTGGCGTACTTCACGACCGTGTTGCGCGTCAGCTGGTTCCAGCTGGTGGTCATGTTGAGCGTCGTGGAGACGTCGCCGGAGGTGGGCGCGTTCGGGAGTGGCGGTGGGGCGGAACCTGGAGCGTTGATGGAGTCGGTGCAGGCGGCGATGGCCAGGGCGAGAGTCGCCGTGACGAACGCCCGCCGCGTGGCGGGGGATGAAGCACGCATGGGAGGATGACCTGGTGTGAAGTGTCGCCGGGAACCCGTTGGTTCGCCGGCCGAGGCGCTGGGCGCCTGTGCTGGCCTGTTGCGACGTGGCGCGCGCCGACCCGACATGCGAGGTGTGATGTCGGGTCCTCGCCCGCCATCACGCAGAAGGGATCAGCGGTTCCTCACGTCATCTCCACTACGGCGATCCCATCCATGTCTTCCACGCTGACCCCCGCGGGCGCCACGGCGCCCTCCAGCACTGATCCCCTCACGCAGCGCTCACACACCATCTGGAGCGCGGGCGCGTACGACCGCATCTCCGCCGGCTTCCGTGCAGAGGCGGAAGCGTTCGTGGCCCGCCTCGGCCTCGGCGCCGACGACAACGTCCTCGATGCCGCCTGCGGCTCGGGCAACCTCACGATCCCCGCGGCGCGCAC
>JAEUJK010000688.1 GCA_016794735.1 Gemmatimonadota bacterium
CCCGCCGGCACCATCACGGGCAGCAGGAGGGCGAGTGGGGTCGAGAGCGCATCCGGCCCCCACGCGAGCCCCACGACGTTTGTCAGGGTGGTGGCGGCGGCGAGCACCTCGGGCCGAAGGTCGGGCCACACCGTCGCCGCGTACCGGGCCAGGCTGCCGGCCGCGACGACCACGTTCAGGAGGAGCAGCGGGATCGACACAAACGTCGTGATGCGCCGGGCCTTCACCACCGCCACCGACTGGGCGACGAACAGGAGGAGCGTGACCGGCCACGTCCACGTGAGGAGCCCGACGGTGCGACCCAGGGAAATCCACTGGCCGGCGACCGCGATGATGGCCCCCGGGACGACGAGCAACCCGCACAACCCGCTCAGCTCACGGATGGCCCGGCTTCCCGGGGCGGTCGCAATGCGTGCCCCGAGCACCAGGTTCCACGCCAGGACCAGTCCGGCGGCTGCATAAATCCACCCGAGGCGCGACGCAAACGTCATGGCGCAATCTCAGCCCCCCGGCCCGCGCGACACCAGTGCCCTCCGCAGGCGGGAGCATGGTAGCTTGCCGATGTGGCCGATCCGGTGTGGACCTCGATCCCGAACTTGTTGTCGCTGTCGAGACTCGTGCTCGCGGCGGCGTTCGTGCTCCGGCCGGATCCCGGGTTCCGCGTGACGATGATCGTCCTGGCCGCGTTCACCGACTGGCTGGATGGTTTCCTCGCCCGGCGCGCCAAGCGCACGACGCGCTGGGGCGCGCTCCTCGATCCCATCACCGACCGCATCTTCGTCTTCTCGGCGGTGTGTGTGTACCTCGTCGAGCGGCAGCTCACCTGGGTCGAATACTTCGTGCTGATCTTCCGCGATATCATGACGGCGATCGGCTTCATCGTCGCCCGCAACGTCTCGTGGCTCCGTCCGATCACCTTTCGGGCGCGCCTCGCGGGCAAGGCGGTGACGGCGCTCCAGCTCCTGGTCCTCGTCGCGGTCCTCGTGCGCCCCGATTGGGTGCGCGTGCTCATCCCCGTCATCGGGGTGCTCGCCGTGATTGCCGTGGTGGACTACACCTTGTTGCTCTGGCGCGAGCGGGTGCGCACGTGAGGGCGTGGGTCGGCGCCCTGCTGGTGTTCGTTGGTGTGCACGGGCGCGGGGCCGGGGCCCAGGCCGTGCGCCCCGCGACCGCGGTGCGGTCACTGGTGCGCCTCGACGCCGTTGCCGCGACAAACTCCTCGGTGCAGCTCGGGGCCGGCCTCATCGTCCCGGCCGGGACCTACCTGCGCACGGAGTGGGTGGCGGCCGCTGGGGCCGCACGCGTCGAGGACGACACCCGGATGGCCGGGCGCGTGGACGGGCTCGTGCGCTTCGTGATCGATCCGTTCGCCGAGTCGAGGCGTGCGGTGCACGCCCTGGGTGGCGTGAGCGCGATGTACGACGGCGTCGAGTGGCAGCCGCGACTGGTGGCCGGGCTGGGGATCGAGGGACGTCGGCGTGGCGCCGTCCGGTGGTCGGCCGAGGTCGCCGTCGGCGGTGGGATCCGGATCGGCGTGGCGGCGCGACGCCTGCGACCTAACCGTCGATAGAAACAAACGGCCCCCTCGTGGGAGGGGGCCGAATCGCTTCAGGCGGCGGTCACGGCTTCGTCGGTCTGGCGCGTCTTGGGCGGCTGCACAAAACGGTCACCCAACACACGCAACTGCTTCAGCTCGGTGGGGGACAGTTCGTGGTAGCGGTCCGACAGGTACTTCATCGTGTCGTCGAACCACTCGCCTTGATGCACCGGATCGGCGCCGATGACGCCGCAGGTCATGATGTGCTGGAACAGCTCGTCGCGCGCCTGATCAAACGGGGTGGGACCGGAAGCCGGGGCCTGCGTCGGACGCCTGACAGGTTTTTTCGCCATGAAGGCCGGGAATGGGTGGGAGAAGCAGCCCTAAAAGTAATCGGGGAATGGGAGGGCCCCAAGGCTCAGGGTCGGCCACGCGCCCCGCGCGTCGCGCACGTCCGGTGGTCGCCGAAACCCCTACGACCCCCGATCCTCGTCCGTTGTACGCACGAAGGCCGCGATCAGTTGGGCCAGGGCTCCCGGGTCTTCCTCGGGGACAAGATGGCCGACCCCGTCCACGGACTGATACAATCCCTTGGGAATGGCGTTCGCATACGCCTCGGCGACCGGCCGTGTGCACCATCGGTCCCGCGTGCCGCGCAGGACCAGCGTGCGTTGCCTCACCCTCGTGAGGTCGATGTCCGCCACGTCCTCCTCCTTGAGCGAACCCGCGAGTGACAGGAGGTGCGTGGTTCCTTCCCGCCCCAGGAACGGGACCGCGTATCGTCCCATCAGCTGCCACGGCATCGCTTCGGGTGACTCCACGCTGTCGCGAAGGAAGGGCCGAAGCAGGGCGAGCGCCCCGAACAACCCCTGGGTGAGGCGGATGGCGTGACGGGCCGTATCGCGCTGCAGTTCGCGCACCTCCGGCCCGGCGATGTCGTTGAGCGGTGGCGGGCCGACCATGACCATGCGCCAAATGCGCTCGGGACGATCGACCGCCAACCGAAGTCCGACGAGGGCGCCGAGGTCGAGACCGACGACCGTGGCTCGCCGCAGCTCCAGCGCGGTCAGGGCGGCATCCAGGTATCCGGATTGTGCGTCGACCCCGAAGTCCGCCTCGTATGGACGGTCCGACTCGCCGTATCCGAGGAGGTCGATCGAAAACACGCGGAGCCCCTGCACTGCCAGCAGCGGCCCCACATGGCGCCACAGGAAGCTGGTGGTGCCGAACCCGTGGAGCAGGACCACCGGTTCATCCCCATAGCCGTAGCGCTCCACGTGCAGGTGGGCCCCGGTGGCGAGCGGGATGCTGAAGAGGTCGGCGTCGGCGGGGAGGACGGGCAGGGGACGCGGGGTGCGAATGGCGACAGGGCGCGGATTTGCGCTGACGGAAAACAAATGAGAACCGCGAAATGCGAAAGGACGCAGGGCACGCGACGGAGGTGCGGTGCGTGTCGTGCGCTCCGGGCACCCGCGCGCGGCCCCGGGTGACCAGGCTCGTGGAACGGCTGCGTCGCGGTTGCCTCCCCGGCCGTCCGCCCATTACTTGCTGGTCCGCCACGGGCGGATCACCACACCAAAACCACCAATGGCCAAGCAGACTCAAGGGCGTCCTTCCGGCAGCCAGAAAAGTGCAAAGGCGCCAGCACGCTCCCAGAAGGGGATGTACACCGTGCTGGGACTCATCGCCGCCGCGTTCGCGGTGTTCATCGTGTACCAGATGAACCAGCCGACGGGCCAGGAGGCCGCCAAGATCGACGCCAGCACGCCGTTGCCAGCCGCCGCGGGGTACACCCTCGGGAAGGCGGATGCCCCGGTGAAGGTGATCGAGTTTGCCGACTTCGAATGCCCGGCGTGCGCGCAGTTCTTCACGCTCACCGAGCCGGACGTGCGGACGCGCCTCATCGAGACGGGCCAGATCAGCTACACGTTCATGGACTTCCCGCTGCCGATGCACCCGAACACGTGGCCCGCCTCCAACGCTGCGGCGTGTGCCAACGAGCAGGGTAAGTTCTGGGAGTACCACGACATCCTCTTCCAGATGCAGGACCAGTGGAACGGCTTCGCGACGCGCCGCCCGGGCGGGAAGTTCAAGGAGTTCGCGGAGCAGCTGGGCCTGGATGTCGGCAAGTGGGAAGCCTGCTTCGACGAACAGCGCTACAACCTGAACATCAAGGCGCATGAGCAGGAAGCGGTGAAGCGCGGCGCGGGCCAGACGCCGACCTTCATCATCGGCAATCGCCGCGTCCCCGGCAGCATCGCGTTTGACAAGTTCAAGGCGTACGTGGACACCGCGCTGGCCGAGGCGGGGCCGCTGCAGGCGCCGGTGGGCGGCGACACGGCGCGGCGCAACACCACGAACGTCGTGCCGGAGAAGAAGGGCACTCCGTAACGGAGCGCACGCATGGCCTCCTTCTGGCGCAGGATCTTTCCTGAGTCGCTCTTCCCCCGCGGGCTCGATGAGGGGGCGGAGCGACGCATGCGCCTGGCGCAGGCCCGGGCCGAGGAGGCCCTGGTCGATGCGCACGTCCGGAACGCGCTCATGTTCATCGACACGCTCGCCGAGGACATGGCCTTCGACCGCGCCATCGACACCTACGTGCGCGTGCTCGGCGTACCGGAACCGCTCGCGAGTGTGGTCGCGACGCGTGTGCTCGTTGAGCTGGGCGAGGACCTCGTACCGCAACGCGTGATCCGGCCGCGCCCGCCCGCCGGTCGCGAGTCCTTCACGGACGAACTGCCGCCCGACACCGAGGAACTCACGCTGCGCGTGCGTCGCGACAGCTAGGCGTCAAACGCCGCGCGGGGCTGCCAGCCACAGCGCAGCCCCGCGTCCGTCCCGTGCGGACGGCCTATTCCTGCCCCTCGTACTGCTCCTTGAGGCTCGCCACCACCCCGGGGTCGGCCAGGGTGGTCGTGTCGCCTAACGCGCGGCCCTCGGCAATGTCCCGCAGCAGGCGCCGCATGATCTTGCCGGATCGCGTCTTCGGGAGGTCGGCGGAGAAGAGGACGTCGTCCGGGCGGGCGATGGCGCCGATCTTGTCGGCGACAAACGCCTTGAGTTCGTCGCGCAACTCCGACGACGCGTGGAACCCCGTGCGCAACGTGACGAAGGCCGCGAGGGCCTGCCCCTTCAGCTCGTGCGCCTTGCCCACCACCGCGGCCTCGGCCACGGCCGGGTGCTCGACGAGGGCACTCTCCACCTCCATGGTACCGATGCGGTGCCCGGCGACGTTGAGCACGTCGTCCACCCGCCCGAGGATCCAGAAGTAGCCATCCTCGTCGCGCTTGGCCCCGTCACCCGGGAAGTAGAGGTCGGGTCGCCCCGGCCACTTGGAGAAGTAGGTGTCCACGTAGCGCTGGTCGTCGCCCCAAATGGTGCGCAGCATGGACGGCCACGGCTGCGTGAGGGCGAGGAGCCCGCCCCCCGTGCGAATCACGTTGGCATTCGCGTCCAGCAGCTCGGCGCGAAAGCCGGGGAGGGCGGTGGTCGCGGAGCCTGGCTTCGTCGCGGTCAGGCCCGGGAGCGGGGAGATCGCGATGGCGCCGGTCTCGGTTTGCCACCACGTGTCGACGATGGGGCATCGTTCGGCGCCGATGTGCCGGTGGTACCACATCCAGGCCTCGGGGTTGATCGGCTCCCCAACGCTCCCGAGCAGGCGCAGCCGCGTGAGGTCGTGGCGGGCTGGCCAGTTGTCGCCCCACTTCATGAAGGCGCGAATGGCGGTGGGGGCGGTGTAGAAGATCGTGACGCCGTGCCGCGCGCACATCTCCCAGAACCGGTCCTTCTCCGGCCAGTCGGGCGCCCCCTCGTACATGACGCAGGTCGCGCCGTTGGCGAGGGGCCCGTAGACCAGGTACGAATGCCCGGTGATCCAACCCACGTCGGCCGTACACCAGAAGACGTCTTCCTCGCGGAGGTCGAAGACGTACCGCGTCGTCGCGGCCACGCCGGTGAGGTATCCGCCCGTCGTGTGGACGATGCCCTTGGGCTTGCCCGTTGTTCCGGATGTGTAGAGGATGAAGAGCACATCCTCGGCGTCCATCGGCTCGGCGGGGCACTCGGTGCTGGCGTGGGCCATGAGGCGATGCCACCAATGGTCGCGCCCTTCCCTCATGTCGGCGAACGACTCGTCCCCGAGGCCACCGGGCCGACGCTGCACGACGACCACGTGCTGCACCGACGGGCAGCCCTCGAGGGCGCGGTCGGTGTTGCGCTTGAGCGGGACGACCTGGCCGCGGCGGTACCCACCGTCGGCGGTGATCACCACCTTCGCCTCGGCGTCGTTCATCCGGTCGCGCAGCGATTCCGGGGAGAACCCGCCGAACACCACCGAGTGGATCGCGCCGATGCGGGCACAGGCCAGCATCGCGATGGCGGCCTCGGGGATGAGCGGAAGGTAGATCCCGACACGATCCCCGCGCTGCACGCCTAACGACTTGAGCACGTTGGCGAACTTGCGGACCTCGACGTAGAGCTCCCAGTAGGTGAGGGTGCGGCGATCCCCGGGTTCACCCTCGAAGACGATGGCGGCCTTGTTGCGCCGTGCCGTCGCGACATGACGGTCCAGGCAGTTGTGCGCGACGTTCAGGGTGCCACCGGTGAACCACTTGGCACGTGGCGGTTGCCAGTCGAGCACGCGATTCCACGGCGTGAACCACTCGAGCTCGGCCGCGCGTTCCGCCCACCAGCGCTCCGGGTCGGCGGCCGCGGCCTCGTGCGCCTCGGGCGTGCGAATGTGGGCATTGGCCGCGAAGGCCGTTGGCGGGGGGAAGCGCCGGTTTTCCTGCAGGAGGACGTCGATGTCGGACATGATGGGCGAAAACGGGGATTCAGGTCACGCCCGAACCTGTCCGCGTGACGGCGCGAGGGCAATCAGGGAGGGATCGGGCAAGTCGACCAGGTTGGCACGTTGCCGCGCGTCCGTGCTTTTCGCGAGGCGCCGTCGGGGCTGGCAGTTCGCAGGAAAACCCTCAACCCATTGACTGGCAATGTCTTAGCTCTGGATGTGGTCGCTGGCACGGCATTCGCCAAAGGGAGAAGTGTCAAACGGAACACGGAGACAATCTCGTCATGGGAGCTACAGCTGAACTCGCGGGGGTAGAGGCGCCGATGCGCCTCGTCGCCGAGACGCGAGTCGATTTTCGCTCCGCGGCGATGGATGGACTGGAGCGGGCGGCGGGGCAGGGTGAGTCCATGCTGCGGATCGACATGGGCGACACGTCGGATGTGGACGCCAGTGGCCTGGGCACCCTCGTGGTCGTGCAGAAGCGCGCACGGGAGCGGGGGCTGCAGACGGTGCTGGTTCGCACGCAGGGACAGGTGCGGTCGTTGCTGGCCGCGACCCGGCTGGAGGGGCTGTTCGAGTTCCAGTAATCGGTGATGTGGTGGGGTTGGGGACGATCCCCTGCGTGGCGCGTCGGTTGGGGGCCGACGTGACGCGTGGGGGATTCGTCGTATAGACTGCGGGGTGCGCGGCCCGGCGAAACTCCCCGGTGGCCGGCGCGCGTAAGAGGGGTTCACTCCCAACCCGCCCGTCATGGATCGCTATGAAGCCGTGATCGCGTTGGTCTCGATCGTCTTCGGGACCGGAGCCACGGTCGCCGTGGCCGCGATCATTGCCAATACCGTCCTCAAGCTGCGGAAAGTCCCGCAGGTGGACCTCGTCGGGATGCAGCAGGTCGAGGCGCGACTGGAACGGATGGAGCAGGCCATCGACGCCATGGCCGTGGAGATGGAGCGGGTCTCCGAGGGGCAGCGATTCACCACGCGGCTGCTGAGCGAGAAGGCCGAAGTCGTCGCGCAGGTGCCGGTGCGCGAGAAGGCGGAGGCGCGGTCCGCGTCGTGACCCGCCTTGCGCCCGCCCGGGGCGTCGCTATCGTTAGGCGACCCGGACCCTGGCGACGATGATTCACCCCTGGCGAGACCTTGCCCCTGGCCCGCATCCCCCGGACGAAGTCACGGCGATCATCGAGATCCCGCGCGGAAGCCGGAACAAGTACGAGCTGGACAAGGACTCCGGGCTGTTCAAGCTCGATCGCGTGCTCTATTCCGCG
>JAEUJK010000709.1 GCA_016794735.1 Gemmatimonadota bacterium
GCGGACGCAGTTCATCGTGATCACGCACAATCCCCGGACCACCACCGAGGCGGCGGACGCGGTGTACGGCGTGACCATGCAGGAGCCGGGTGTCTCGTCCCTCGTGAGCGTCCGCATGCGCGGCCTCGCGGTCGACGACGACGCTCCCGCCGCGGTGGCCGAGGCCGAGACTGGTGTCGAGGCGGCGTAGTGCGCCGCGTCGTCAGGCGCCGTTCACGTGCGCCTGACGACGATCGGGACCGGGACCGCCGCCCCGCACCCCAACCGGGTGCAGGCTGGCAACCTGGTCGAGGCGGGTGACCTCCGCCTCCTGGTGGATTGCGGGAGCGGCGTGCTCTGGCGCATGGCGCAGCTTGGCCTGGACTGGTCAGGCATCACCCACGTCGTGCTCACGCACTTCCACGCCGACCACACGGTGGACCTCGTCGCGTTCCTGACGGCGTGGCGCTACGGCCAGCTTCCTCCGCGGGCCGAACCCGTGACGGTCGTGGGCCCGTTAGGCACCCAGGCGTTCGTCGAGCGGATGGCCGCAGCCTTCGCGCCCGGGCTCGCGTCGTTTGTCCCGGGCTTCCAGGTGATCGAGCGGGCGCCACACGATCCCCTCACGCTGCCGGGGGACGTGACCCTGGAGTGTTGCGACGTGCCGCATACCCCGGAGAGTGTCGCGTGGAGCATCCGGTCGGACGGGCTGCGCATCACCTGCTCGGGGGACCTCGGTCCCTCGGATGAATTCGCCGCATGGGCCGCCGGCAGCGACCTGCTCCTCCTGGAGTGTTCGCTCCCTGCGTCGTTCGACGTCCCCATTCACCTGACCCCGGAGCAGTGCGCGAGCATCGCGGCCCGCGCGAATCCCGGGGCACTCTGGTTGAACCATTTCTATCCCCCGGTAGAACCGCTGGACATCGAGGGGATCATTCGAACGCAATGGCACGGGCCCGTGACGCGCGCCACAGACGGCGCGAGTGTGACCCTGCGTCGCGGGAACGGCCCTCCCTCCCCCGGGTAATCCTCATCATGCGACCTGTCCTTGCCCTCGCGTTGTTCCTGCCCGTGTCACTCGTGGCGCAGGCCACCGCGGCCGACTCGGCCGTCGAGCGCGCCGTCGCCGCGTATGCGGGAGTGCGCACCGCGCGGGCCACGTTCGAGCAGACCATCACCAACACGCTGACTGGTTCGGTGATTCCGTCGCGTGGGGAGTTCCAGCAGTCACGTCCCGACCGCTTTGCGTTTCGGTTCTCGGACCCCAAGGGCGACGTGATCCTGAGCGATGGCAAGTTCGTGTGGTTGTACCTGCCGAGTTCCACGAAGGGACAGGTGATCCGGGCGCCGTTGACGGCCGACATCGAGGGGTCGATCGACCTCGTGGGGGCGTTCTTCACCAACCCGCGACAGCGGTACACGATCACCGATGCCGGGGCGGCGACGATCGATGGCCGTGCCACGCGCGCGGTGAACCTGGTGCCGCGGAAGGGCGATGCGAGCTTCACGCGTGCGCGTATCTGGGTGGATGTGGTCGACGGCTGGCTGCGGCAGTTCGAGGCTCAGGAGCCCAGCGGCCTGACGCGGAAGGTGAAGGTCACGAGCTTCTCGCCTAACGCCGCCGTGGAGGCGAGTGCCTTCACCTTCAAGCCCCCGCGCGGCGTGCGCGTGGTGGAGAGCAGCAGCATCCGTTAGGCGAGCGTCCGCGCCCTCCCTCGCGAACGCAACCGCCCCAAGCGCTTCCCCTCGGCGCCTGGTCGGAAAGACCAGCCCGGCAGTCTGGAAGACGTCGCTGACAAACGCGATGATGATCGCGCGGATGGGGCTCCGCTATTTCTTCCGGAACTCCGGCGGCGGAGGCAGCGTGTCCGGCCACGACGCCGTGAGCGCAATGCGCATTCCTTGCGGCGTGCGCACAAACGTCCGCATGGAGATACCCGTGCTCGCAACCCCACCATTCACCCCGATGTACCGATACCAGCCGTAGACGACACCGGGCGCGATGGGTCGCACCGTCATCTCGCGCGCGATCAGGGTGTCGGGCCACCCGCCAACCTGGGTGCGCGCCGACCACCCCTCCCACCCCATCTCAACACCGCGCAGGCCGTGCCGGGTGAATCGCTCCGTCTGCAGGTAGGTCGCGAGGTAGCGGGGCCGGTCGCGCTTGTGAATCGCGTCGATGTTCTCGCGAAAAACGGTCAGCGCATCGATTGAGTCGGTGGCCGTGACCGTCCGCGTGGACTGGGCGGTGAGACACGGCGCCGTCACGAGCGGACCGAAGAGGAGCAGGAGGGGGAGTGTTCGCATGTTCCTACGCTGCGCCCGATCTCAGCGCATCGCAAGGCCGCTCCGTCATCCTCGCAAAGACGGGCTGCTTGACCTGGCGACGACGGAGCGGCCGCCTGCTATCGGCTGCACCCGGCTGATCAGGGAAAGCACCCGGCGACCCCCGAATTCCCCTTCGCGATGTTCATGTGTTCCACCCGCTACTCCCTGCAGCGTCCTCGCTGCTGTCCCTGGATCGCCACCGCACGGTGCGGTTGTGACGACGCCATGGCGCGGCGGGTCATCTCAACCATGCACTCCCTGGTGCGGCCTCGGGCCCTGGCGATGGGGCTACTCATGACCGGATCGGTAACCACCCTCAAGGCACAGGAGCGCAAGGCGACCGCTCGTCCCACCATCGGGCTCTCCGTCGGACTGCCCGGGCCGCTCCATCCGCCGCGGGCGGCCCCCTTGATGCTCAGTGCAGGTGTCGGCGCCGAGTGGTCGCGCTCTTCCCTCACCCTGCGTCCTCACCTTGGTGGCTCGTTCGGCATGGGCCCGTTTGGGGACGACCTCTCCATCTGCCTCGGTCCGGACCCCGAGACGAACGGATGTTATGAGCCCGCGTACTCGCGCACGGCTGGCACCGCCAGTCTGGACCTGCTGTGGACGCCGGCTGAAGGCCGCGGATTGTTCGGGCTCCTCGGCACGGGGGTGACGCGCTTCAGCCGCACGTCCGCCGAACCGTCCGGGATTTCGATTCCCCCGGTGCGCGCGCATTGGCGTCTGGGTGCCGGAATCGTCCTGGGCTCCGGCCCGCGCGCACCGCGCCTGGAGATGGCACGCACGACCTTCGTTGGGTCTGCTGGTTCGGCACATCGCTGGACGTCATTCGGCGTCTGGATGCGCTAAGCGCAGCCATGCGCCCTGGCGTGTGCGCCTAACGATCCCTGTTCAGGGGCGGGCGCGGCCGCGGGCCTCCGTGGATTGGCGCGGGCGCTGGCGGCGCGCCACCGACTGAATGACGGTCTGGCCCTCGCCTCCACGCGCCAGCGGAGGCTCGGCGCGGGCCATGGCGGCTCGGATGAGGGCGCGGACCGCCGGAGCCCGGAGCCGCGCGATCTCGGCGATCCGGATGAACCGATTCTGCTTGCCGCTGCCCTGCAGCAGGCCCGCCGGATCGGGGAGCGACGCCCCGTAGTAGAACGACAAGCCGACTCCATTCGCCGCCGCCGCAATGGAGACGATGCAGTCCGAAGCCCGGGGCGTGGTGCAGAAGCCGATGACGAAGAAGTTGTAGTTGTCGTACACGAGTTCTACCGCGGTCGGCATGAGCCGGCGCAGCTCGGCGCGACACGCGCGAATGAGCTCCGCGTGTTCCGGCGCGAACTTGTCGATGAACCCCGCCAGTTGTGCTTCGATGGCCTCGACAGGCGTGCTCGGAACTATTCGCTGTTTCATGTTCGCCCATATCGGAGGTGTACGGCCCATCGCGGCCACCTAACGATTCCCCTTCACCTGCGGGCGGCACCGACCGGCGGCTGTCGCCCGTCGTGTCACCCATCAACGCTGGTCCTCCTTCTCGGTTGGCTCAACCGTCGGCCTGCGCCAGCCCAACCCACTGCCTGTTGCCGACGGACGAGCCACCTACCGGACAAGCCACTGCGCGAACGCACGAAATCCGGCTGCCCGCTGAATGACAAGGGTGAGCGCCCGTTCCATGCCGACGACCAGCATGCCGAGCCACAGCGTCATCGGATGTATACGGCCGTCGGCAACCCGCTCGCGCACGGCGATGAGTGAGACGAAGAGGAGCCCGGTCAGCGGGAAGAGGGCGTCTGCCCATGGCTGCGGTCCCACCCAGTGACCGATCAGATGGGCCACCGGGGTCGGCGTGATTCCTGCCAGGGCGGCGAACAGCATCAGGCGTTTGTGAGTCCGCGGACGCTGCCGGTACCACAAGGCGGCGCCAACGAGCAGGCCCAACTGAAGAGGGAAGAACAGCAGGGCCACCGTGGCCGACAGACCGTCCACGCCCGCTGGCAGGGGAAGGCGCCCAATATCCCCACTCAGGTCGAAGCCCCGCCGCGCCTGCGCCATCACGACGAGCATGCCCAGGCCCACCACGGCAGCCGAAAGCGCCGCGCCGAGGACCCCCAGCCGTCGATGCGCACGCACTCGCGCCGTCGCCACCAGTGTGGTCTGCGCGAGGAACACCAGAAGCCAGGCCACGGAAACGGCCGCGTGAACCAGCACGAGCGGTGTGAGTGGAAGCGGCGCGCTCCGGCGCGACGGATCCACGAGCGACGGTGCAAACGCGATGATGTTCAGGAGAATGATCATCAGCGCAACACCAACGCCGAACCAGCGATCCACGCTGCTGGTGCGGGGCGGCAGGACCACGGCGCCAGGCTGCTCGGACATGGTTGGCCCTCTGTGCGTCCAGATGCCGGGATTCACCTGCCGCTGTGTGGGCAGCCTGGTATCTGGTACTCGAGAGAGTTTGCCCTCAGAAAGGGATTTGCGCTAGCTCGGTGCGGGCTGGGTGGGCAGACACCGTTCGTGAGCTGGGGCAGGTGCGTAGGTCGGACTCGTGGCCGTCATGGCTCGCGTCGGCCTGGTGTCCTTCTGGATTGTCGGCGTCGCGAGCTGCGCCGATCGATCCGGCGATTACCCCGAGGAGTTCGCGGTCAGATCAACGTCCACGACCAATGGGCGGTGATCGCCCTGGCGCTCCCAGTCCGCGAAGGGAACGACCTCAACGCGCTTGATCCCCGGCGATCCATCGGTCGGGGACAAAACAGAAATCGATGTGATACGGCCGGTGCTCCTTCCACTGGAAGTAGTACGTCGCCCGTGACTCCTGCCCGAAGGACTCACCGGTGAACGCATGATAGGCGCTGACAAGACCGCGCGCCCGCAATCGGGCGACAAGCGCCGTGTGGTTGCGTTGCGGCGGGTTGTTGGTGCGGCGCGGTGATCTCCACGGGGAAGGCAAACTTTGGAACGCTGCGCATGCGCGGCAGCGCGCGCACGGCGTACGCACCTGAGGTGGTGACGGCGATGCTCTGCCGCGGATTCTCGCCAAACCAGACGCACTGCTCGGTCTCGCGCCATGGAGCAGCACACTCCTGCACCACGAACACGTCGGCGGAGAATGGCATCTGGAGCGGTCCCTTCATCGACAGCTGACCGCGGCAGCACGCGCTGACCTCGTAATCCTTGCTGCCGATCCCCTCGCGGACATCAGGAACACAATGTCGATCCAGGGGGTGTCGGTGGGCGGCCGCCTGCTGGAGCGCGCACAACTTGACGCGATGATCGAGTCGGCCCGCACTCGACTCAGCGCGCCGTAGTTGGTGCCGCCACCGGCGTAGGACCCCCATCAGCGGTGGAATTCCGGGGTCCGAACGGCGTGGCGCCATCACTGGGCGCCCTCACGATCGCCCTCAGTGCCGCGCGCCGAGGGTGCCGTCCAAGGGTGGCCACTGACTCCTTGCCGAAGGCGCGACACGCGGTCGACGGGTGCCACGAGCCCTGCCGGAGTCAAGGCCACGCGAGGCCCGCCGGCTCGTGGCAATCGGGGTGGATCCGTGAGCCAGGCGTTGACACGGGGTATATCAGCAGGCAGCATTTCGTCTCACCTAACTTCCGATTTACGCCGTCCTCGTGAAATTCGCCCGATCGATCCGCCCTTACTCGTGCGCCCTGCTGCTCGTCACGGCCGGGGCGTGCGGAGCGCTCCTCACCGAAGCGACGCCCGATGCCGACCTGCTCGACGTCCCGCTCGACGGGCTCTCGTCAACGGACCTGGCCGCCTTCGCGCGGGGCGACGCGGAATTCAGCCGGCCGTTTTCTGTCCGAGAGGGGCTTGGGCCAATCTTCAATGACCTCTCCTGTGCCGCGTGCCACAGCGGTGACGGACGCGGCCGACCGGAGAACGTGCTCACCCGGATCGGCACGCCGGCCGACGGCTTTCTCGCCTCGCTGGGTGGTCCGCAGATCCAGTCGCGTGCCATCCCCGGCGCCTCGCCCGAGGTCGTCCCCGTTGGCGTCACGCTCTCTCTTCGCCTGCCGCCGCCCGTCTTTGGCGTCGGCCTCATCGAGGCAGTACCCGAAGCGGCCCTCCTCGCGTTGGCAGATTCCGCTGACACCAACCGCGACGGAATCTCGGGGCGCCCCAACTGGGTCGTGCCGGCGGCCTACGTCCCGGGATTGAGTGGCGCGCGCCGCATCGGGCGGTTCGGGCGCAAAGGGCAGACGGCGACCCTCCTGGAGCAGACGGTGGACGCCTACCACCAGGACATGGGGATAACAACGGAGCAGCACCCCAACGACAACTTGCATCCCAACGATCCGGCCTCCGCTTCGGATCGTGCCAACGATCCGGAAATCCCGTCGGCAACCGTCGCTGCGGTCGTCGCCTATCTCCGGATGCTCGCTCCTCCCGCCCCTGGCCCGGAGACACCGGACGCGGTGCGCGGCCGAGCGTTGTTCACGCAGGCCGGGTGCAGCGCGTGTCACGTCCCCACGCTCACCTCGGGTGACGCGCCGATCCCCGCGCTGCGCGGCCGGACTGTCACGCTCTATTCCGATTTGCTCCTGCACGACATGGGCCCACGGTTGGCCGACGCTCGGCCGGACGGCAGCGCGACAGGGACGGAGTGGAAGACCCCACCACTCTGGGGGCTCCGGCTCATGACCCGATTTCTCAACGGTCAGGCCTTTCTCCTCCACGACGGGCGGGCGCGCAGCATCGCGGAAGCCATCGACTGGCACGGAGGAGAAGCCGACCGCGCGCGCACGCACTGGCTGGGTCTCTCTCCCGCCGACCAGCGCGCGCTCCTCGCCTTCGTCGGCTCACGATGAACCACTCGGCCGCCCCCTGCTCTCGTCGCGTCTTTCTCGAACTATGCCTCCAGACCGGCGCAGCCGGGCGCCTGCTGCCTGTGCTTGGTGCTTCCGTCCTCGCAGGGTGCGCATCCGTCGCCACCAGGGTGCTGCCCATGACGAACGGCCTGCTGCATGTGCGACTGGGCGAGCATCCTGAGCTCAACGTCGTCAATGGTGTGCTCCGGGTCACGCCCGAAGGATCGACGGACTCCCTCTTCGTCGTACGCACGAGCACAGACGCCCCGCTCGTCCTCTCCACGATCTGTACGCATCTCGGATGCGCCGTCGACCTGGTGCAAGGTCAGCTCGTCTGCCCATGCCACGGCTCCACGTACTCCCTGGATGGAACGGTCCGGCGGGGCCCGGCCGTCAAGCCGCTCGCGCGATACGCTGCACGACTTGAGCCTGGCGATGTGCTTGTGATTGATCTGGGGAAGTCAGCATGAGTGGCACCCGGACGGCCATCCGCTCCCTATGCACCACGAGCATCCTGACGGCGCTGTGTGTCCTGGGGGCCCCCGCACACGCTCAGGCGACCGATACCACGCGCGCCGACACCGTCGCCCGCCCGTTTGTGAGGGGAGGGGTCTACGACAAGCCGTTTCTCACACGGATCGGCGGGCGTAGCGTGATCGGGGGGTATGCCGAGGCGCAGGCGCGGTACGAACGCGTCGACGGCCGTCGCGAGCAGCTTGGCTTCGAGGCGCGACGCTTCAACCTCTTCGCCAACGCCCGCGTCAGTGACTTCGTGCGACTCGGCGCCGAGCTCGAGGTGGAAGACGGGGGGCGGGAGATCTCACTGGAGTTCGCGGCGATCGATGTGCGCGTCCACGCGGCGTTCACGTTGCGCACCGGCATGCTCCTCTCCCCCGTCGGGCGCTTCAACCTGGCGCATGACAGCCCCCTGAACGAGTTCACCGATCGCCCGCTCGTCTCCACGCAGTTGCTCGGCGTCGCGTTGTCCGAACCCGGGATTGGTGCATTCGGCCAGTTTCGCGCAGGCGGAGGCGGGCGCCTTACCTACGAGGCGTACGCCACGAACGGCTTTCATGATGGCCTCATCCTCGACTCCCCAGACGGCACCCGCGTGCCACGCGGCGCCGACAATTTCGAGGACAACAACACCACGCCGTCGTTTGTCGGCCGGGTGGCCTGGAGCGCAGGACCAGCCTGGGAGCTGGGGATCTCGACACATGTGGGACCGTACAACACCTCCCGCGTCGATGGCGCGTGGATCGACCGATCGCGACAGGTCCACATCTGGGCCCTGGATGCGGAGGGAACCCTCGGCGGCATCACCGCTTCGGGCGAAGCAGCGATCGTCGACGTCGACGTGCCCGAGGCGATGCGTGGTGTGTTCGCCACCCGTCAGTCCGGGGCATTTGTTGATCTGGTGCGCCCCTTTGGACGGGGTTGGGTGCGCACCATGCCGGGATCCGCGTTCGCCTTCAAGGCGCGCTGGGACCTGGTGGATTTCGACCGCGCGTTAGCCGGTGACTCGCGCCAACAATTCAGTGCAGGGGTGAACTTCCGTCCGACCCAGGACACCGTGCTCAAGCTCGACTTCGTCCGCGGTCGGGCACGTGATCGGTTCAACAATGCCGCCGACCACGCCTTCGCCCTCTTCTCGATCGCCACGTATTTCTAGCGGAGCCGTCGGCTCGAGCGACGTGACTGCGACCGCGATCACCGATTTGTCGCGCATCACCGAGTCAGATGCCGCGACTGCGAGCCGGAAGGGTTTCGGGCATTCGGAACCCCACGAGCACACCAGACGCGGCGGTAAGCGCCGCCACAGCGCCGATGGCCACGGGCAAGCTGAAAACGTCCGCGAGCACCCCGGCGAGTAGCGCTCCGACGGCGTACCCCATGTCTCGCCACAGGCGGTACACTCCCACGGCCGACCCGCGCCAGGACGGATGCGCGACGTCGCCGATCGCGGCGAGCAGCGTCGGATAGACCAGGGCCGTCCCAACGCCGAGTGCGGCGCCGGTGACGAGCCACGGGGTAAAGCCTCGCCAAACGATCATGGCTGCGAGGGCGCCACCCTGAAGCAGCATTCCGCCGGCGATCATCCACTTGCGTCCCCACTTATCGCTCAGCGCCCCGGTCCAGAGCTGTACCACACCCCATGTGGCCGGGTAGACAAACGCTAGCATGCCTATCTCCCGCAGCGACAGACCGGCGGCGGCATACAGGAGCGGAAAGAGTCCCCAGGCAAGACCGTCATTCAGGTTGTTGACCATCCCTGCCTGGCTGGCGCTGGCCAGTGCCGGATCGCGCCAAGTGCCTCGCGCGAAGAGCTCGCGCATCGACGGCGGGGCCGTTGCCGACCCATCGGTCGCGTTCGCATGGGCCCCGGCCTCCAATCGTGCGTGGAGCGTCGTGTCGCGCACGAAGATCACGCTGAGCGCGAGACCAGTCGCGGCGAAGGCGATCCCGAGGTAGAACGGCTCGGGCCGGAGCCCATACCGGCCGGCAATCGCGCCCGTGGCAAGAGCGGAGAGCGCCACCGCCAGGTAACCAGCGCACTCGTTCATCCCCATGGCCAACCCGCGCCGCCGCGGCCCCACGAGGTCGATCTTCATGATGACCGCAGTCGACCACGTGAGCCCCTGATTGATTCCAAGAAACACATTCGCCACGATGATCCAATTCCACGTGGGCGCCCACATCACCAGCAACGGCACGGGCAACGCGAACAACCAGCCCGCGACGAGGACTGGTTTGCGTCCGTAGCGGTCGCCCAGTCGACCAGCCAACAGGTTGGTGAGCGCCTTCACAACGCCAAAAGTGGCCACGAAGGAGAGCGTCGCCGTACGGGACGCGAGACCGAACTCGCACTCGCCAAGCAACGGAAGGACGCTGCGCTCCAGCCCCACCATGGCACCGACAAATGCATTAACCAGCACAAGCAGCGAGAACTGTCGCCAATTCTCGCGCAGCCCGAGGCGAGGCGCCTCAGGAGAGGCGACGACTCCCCCATCCGAATTAGGCACGACTGGCGTCAGCGCCGCCCCATGACGAGCACACCCGCCCCCGCGAGACACAGCCCCACGCCCACCCAATCCCACCGACTCGGTGCCGCTCGTTCGACCACCAGCAGCAGCGCAACGGAGACCACGATGTAAACGCCACCATACGCAGCGAATGTGCGTCCCGCGTATGACATGGGCACCTGTGCCAGCGCCCAACCGAACACCGCAAGGCTTCCCAGGCCCGGCACCACCAGCCACGCACTCCGATCAGCACGGACCCACAACCAGATCGCGTAGCATCCGAGGACCTCGGCCACGGCCGCAAGCAGCATCCAGGCGAGATCGCGCAACGGATTCACGACGGAGGCTCAGCTGCGATCGCGCGCAGCGAGGCAATGAGGCTGTCCCTGGAAACCACGCCGCGGAACTGCCGCCTAACGACCCCTGAATCAAAGAGGAAGAAGAAATGCGGGGTCGATACGAAGCCCAGCCGCTCGCGCAACGAACGGGTCGATGAATCCGCGACGTTTACGTAGAGAAACTCCACGCGAGCCTTCCACTCCGATTCGAGCCCATGCACGATGGGCGCCATGGCTTGGCAGCCTAGTCAACCGGGGTGGTAGAACTCCACGAGCTGCGGCCTTCCGCTTATGCCGACCCTGGTCGGGTCGCTCGAAACGTAGAGCGCGGGTGCAGTCGCCGGGGCTCGCGCCGACGGGGCATCGCGCTTCCAGAGGAAGGCACCAACTGCGAGCACACTGAGCAAGACTGGAATCTGAGTCCGACGCGGCATAGACACAGATATACCCCATTGCCCTATCGAAAGCCACGTTCGTGGCGCAGGTGTGGGCGCTCTCAGTGGCTTGATCCTGTGCGTCCTCGCGGCGCTCCTCCTCAACGCGCGCGACGAGCTTGTAGCCGGTCTTCCGGCTGATCGCGTAGCGCGCACACAGCTCCTGCATGGTGAACAGGCCGCGTCGGTTCTCGCGGATGAACTCCCTGCGCTGATCCACTGGTGACGTCTCCATCCATGGCAGCGGCAACCTCCCTTGCTCGCCATGGTAGCAGTGTCACCTATGTTCCCGGTCTGGAGTGTTACGGGTGTTTCCGGTCTGTACCGGAATGTGGCCTGACGCTCATGGCTCACGAGCGGGCGCTCCCATAAAGCCGCCCGCCGCGCGACCTTGCGGTGTGAACCGAGGTGCACACCCATCCCGCCACTCATTCGTCCCCGTCGGTGCAGCCGTCGGCATGCTGGTCGCCCGCGGCCCGGCAGTCGTGACCATCCCCGGGCGTCACTTCGGCGATCTGTACCGCCTCCCAGTCGCTGCCCCCAACCTCGCGTGCCCACCTCCCAACAGTTCCTTCATCCGCGTCCACCAACGTTTCGTCTCGCTCACGACTCCCTCCGGGAACAGTCGTTTGAGATGCAGCAACATCCGATCCCGGCGAATGGACGCACCTGGGTTCGGCGCTCCAGCTCCTGCGAAGCCACGGAGCGACCCCACAGAAGCCGCCCTCATGGCTCGCGCCGCCCGCAGTCATACAACAACCGCGCCATCCGATCCCGCTCCTTCACGCACTGCCCCGCCAGCAACTGCCCCAGTTGCCTGTTGATGCTGTCCAACGCTTGCCGTTCCAATCGCTGATGGACCTCCAGCGCCGCATCCTGCGCCCCGTTCACCGAATCCTGCCGCTGGTTCACCCCCTCGATCGCCGCAAGCCGCCGCGACGGCGGCATCGCCTGGAACCCTAACGCGCCCACGCCGGCCGCCAGGAGACCCACCACCCACCACCCCTTCTGCAGGTCGCTCACCGACGTCGGCGTGACCAGACCCGAACGTGCGGTCGTTTCCCGACCAGGCGTCATACGGGGTGGCGACATCCGTGGCACCGCGCGTCGCCGCAGAGCCTTGATCCCCACGCGTCGGCTCATGATAGCCACCGGCGGATCCGACGCTCGCGCCAACCCGTCGGCCCCTGCGCGTGGGCCCCGGGCACCTTGTATCGCGCGTTCCGCCGAAACCGGCGCATCGCCCGCCAGGCGCGGCCCGTGACCACCTGATCCGGATGCCGACACCCATCCAGTTCGCTCGGCGCCATCATATACAGGGCGATCAACCCCTCCTGCTCGAGGTCCTCCGCCAAATCCGCGTCGCCGTCCGCCAGCGCCCTCGCCATCGCCCGCAACACCGGCCGTGTCGTCGGTGCCAGGTGCCGAAACCATCGCAATCTCCTCGCGCGGCAGTTCATGAGGCCTCCCGCACCAGATCGGCCCAACGCACGATCACATCACCGCGCGACGGACCGCACCACCGCGTCACCTCCGCATAACGCATCCGGCGCTGCTCCTGCTCGTCAGGCTCCGCAAAAGCGAGCTGCACCTTCGTCGGGCCTTCCGTCCGCACGCCGCCGAATTCGATCACCCGCAGCACCATTCCCACCCGTCCGGGCAGCAGATGGTCCGCGTCGTTGACCACCACGAGGTCCCCGTGCGCCGGAAGCACCGTCGACAGGTGATTGCGCTCCGCGAACGCCACCAGCTCCTCGGCACTCTCACACCGACGCAGCGGCCAATGCGTGAGCTGACAGACCGGGTCGCGATGACTCGCCATCCCCACCCGATGCACGAACTCGATATCCGCAGGACACCGCCCCGACCAATAGAGGCGCAGGTCCTCGGCGGGCGCCAAGGCCGCTTCATCGGCGAACTGCTGCAGCCCGGCCATGAAGAGCGGCGGAGAGAGCGCGGTCATGGCACCACCGCCTGGAACGGATGGGGCGCGATCCACGATCCACGTCGAGCCGTGGGCACCGTCGTGTTAGGCTGAGCCGCCGATCCTCCCGCGCGCATCAGCCCTGCGGCGACGTCAAACGCCCGCTCCGCGAGATCAAACGCCGCACGCCGCGCGGCATTGAATGCACACCCCACGGCGCGGACGACCTGCCGCGGCGCAATCGGCGCCACGCCGTCTCTGCGGGGACGCCCCACCGGCGAGCGTAGCACTACACCCAGCCGACACGCCATCACCCGCACGGCCAACGCGGTCCGCCCCAACCTCCGGGCAATGCCGCGGGTGAACACTCCGTCGGCGGCCATCTGCCGCAGCGCAGCGCGATCCCACTCCGACCAGCGCCGATGTCTACCACCAGTACCGAACGACACAACCCACCTCCGAGAAGAAGGACACGGGAGTTGGTGCTCCCAT
>JAEUJK010000725.1 GCA_016794735.1 Gemmatimonadota bacterium
GTAACTCGTCGACCGTCCCCTTGGGGAGCTTGTCGAAGGCGGCGTTGGTCGGCGCAAAGACCGTGAACGGCCCGGCGTTGGACAGGGCGTCGACCAGCTTGGCTGCCTGGACGGCGGTGACCAGCGTCGTGTGGTCCTTCGATCCCACCGCGATCTTCACCACATCCGGCTGTGACTCGCTGTCCTTCACGCCGGACTGGCCCGTCAGTTGGGACGGCTCGGCCGCCGCGGCCGCCGCGCCCTGTTGCTCGGTCGGCTGGCAGGCCACGAGGCCGGCCAGGACCACACCAATGAATGCTCGCATCGCGACGTCCTCTCTCAACAACCCCCTACGGGTTGGCAGGGGCGCACCCATCGGGAGCGCCGGTGGTCTACGACGCTCCGAAATTGGGTAATCGCGATACTTCTTTCTGTAGGACCTTCCCCGGGGTTCCCTCAGGGATTCTGGGACGAGAAGGTCAACGGCAAGGGCGAAGCACGAGAGGGAACGGCGGCACGAGAAGCACGAGTCTCGTGCTGCCCCGCTCCCGTGCTGCCCGTGCTTCGCCCTGGCCGTTGATCTACCCCAGCGCCGCTTGTGCGTCCGCCAGCTGCCGCGCCACGGACGTCGGCCCCGTTCCCCCGGGGACATCACGCCGCCGCACGGAAGCTTCGGCGGAGAGCGCGTCGCGCACGTCGGCCCCAAACGTCGGATGCGTGCGCGCGTAAACCTCGAGCGGCAGGGTATGCAGCTCCAGCCCGCTCACCTCGGCCTCGCGCACGATCGACCCCACGGCCTTGTGCGCCTCGCGGAACGACACGCCACGATCGACGAGGTAGTCGGCCAGGTCGGTCGCCATCATCACGCTCGACACGGCGGAACGCATGCGCTCGCGCTGCCACGTGATCTCCGCGAGGGTGCCGGCCACGCCGGGCAACACCAGAAGCATCGCGTCCACCGCGCCAAACAACGCGCGCTTGTCGTCCTGCAGGTCCTTGTTGTAGCCGCTCGGGAGTCCCTTGAGGGTGCCGAGGAGGGCGACGAGTTCGCCGAGGAAGCGGCCGCCGCTCCCGCGCGCGATCTCCAGCGCGTCCGGGTTGCGCTTCTGCGGCATCATGCTCGACCCGGTCGTGAAGGTGTCGCCAAACTTCACGAAGCCGAACTCGCTCGTGCCGAAGAGGATGAAGTCCTCGGCGATGCGCGACACGTGGCTCCCGAGCATGGCGAGCGCAAAGAGCATCTCCACGATGAAGTCGCGGTCGGCGACGGCGTCGATCGAGTTGGCGGAGATGCGGCGGAAGCCCAGCTGGTCGCGGAGCAGGTCGCGCGGGATGGGGAACGCGCACCCGGCGATGGCACCCGATCCCAGGGGGAGGGTGGCGGTGGCGTCGGCGACGCGCGCCAGTCGTTCGCGGTCGCGCTGCAGCGCCCAGAAGTGCGCGAGCACCCAGTGCGCGGCGGATACAGGTTGCGCGCGTTGCAGGTGCGTGTAGGCCGGCATGATGTCGGCCGTCAACGCCTGCGCCTGCTCGACGAGCACCTGTTGCAGGTCGCGAATACCTTGGTCGACCGTGCGACACGCCTCCATCACCCACATGCGTGCGCCGGTGGCCACCTGGTCGTTGCGCGAGCGGCCCGTGTGCAGCTTCGAGGCCGGCTCCCCAACGAGGCCGTGCAGCATTCGGTCGACCATCGTGTGCACGTCCTCGTCGGACGGGTCCGGCTGCGCCCCAGCGGCGAGCTGCTGGGCTACCGCGTCGAGCCCCGCGACGATGGCATCGCATTCGGCCGCGGTGAGGACACCAGCCACCTGGAGACCGCGCGCCCACGCCTGCGACAGCTTCACGTCGTGCGGCCACAGGCGATAGTCGACGCCGATGGACTTGTTGACGGCGTCGAGGGCGGCGGCGGTCTGGGCCCCGAACCGTCCACCCCAGAGGCGATGCGAGGACGCCGGT
>JAEUJK010000196.1 GCA_016794735.1 Gemmatimonadota bacterium
GCGCCGGTGGACGTCGTCGCCGTGTGCACGCCGTCCGGGCTGCACCCGGAACACGGGGTCGCGGTCGCTCGCGCGGGCAAGCATGTCGTCTGCGAGAAGCCGATGGCCATCTCGCTGACCTCGGCGGACGAACTGGTGCACGCGTGTGATCGCGCCGGGGTGCATCTCTTCGTCGTGAAGCAGAATCGGCTCAACCCGCCGATCCAGGTGCTCAAGCGCGCGATCGACAAGGGGCGCTTCGGTCGCATCTACCTCGCCAACACGACGGTGCGGTGGACGCGCCCGCAGGATTACTACGACCAGGCGCCGTGGCGCGGGACGTGGGAGTTCGACGGCGGGGCGTTCATGAACCAGGCGTCGCACTACGTGGACCTCATCCAGTGGCTCGTGGGTCCCGTGGAGTCGGTGATGGCCAAGACCGCGACGCTGGCGCGTCGGATCGAGACCGAGGATTCCGGGATCGCCGTGCTCAAGTTCCGCAACGGCGCGTTAGGCAGCATCGAGGTCACCATGCTGACCTACCCGAAGAACCTCGAGGGCTCGATCACGATCCTTGGCGAGACCGGGACCGTGAAGATCGGCGGGACAGCGGTGAACAAGGTCGAGACCTGGCAGTTCGCCGACTACGACGACGACGACAAGGCCATCGAGGCTGCGAGTTACACCCCGCCGAACGTCTACGGTCATGGCCATGAGGGCTATTACCGCAACGTGCTGGCCGTCCTGCGCGGCGAGGCACAGCCCGACACGGATGGCCGGGCAGGCCGCAAGTCGCTGGAACTCATCCTCGGGATCTACGAGTCCGCCAAGACCGGGCGCGAAGTCCCGCTGCCGTTACGGGCGACCGTCTAGGGCGCCGTCATCTCCTGGAGTCAGACATACATGCCGGTACCGCTGCTCGACCTCAAGGCACAACACGCCACCATCCGCGACGAGATGCTGGCGGCGGTGACGAAGGTCATCGATGACCAGCTCTTCATCCTCGGCGAACCCGTCGAGCGGCTGGAGCGGATGGTGGCCGAGCTGTCGCATACGAAGCACGCGATCGGTTGTGCGAACGGCACCGATGCGATCCTGCTCGCCTTGCGCGCGCTGGACGTCGGGCGTGGCGATGAGGTGATCACCACGCCGTTCACCTTCTTCGCGACCGCCGGCACGGTGCACAACGTCGGGGCGACGCCGGTCTTCGTCGACATCGAGCCGCGCAGCTTCAACATCTCGCCCGAGGCCGCGGCCGCCGCGGTCACCAGCCGCACGAAGGCGGTGATCCCGGTCGACCTGTTCGGCCAGATGGCCGCAATCGAGGACGTGCGGAAGCGCATGCCGAACATCCCGCTCATCGAGGACGCGGCCCAGTCCATCGGGGCGTCGCGAATGATCGCTGGTGAAAAGGTCATGGCCGGGCAGGCCGCCACGATCGGGACGTTCTCGTTCTTCCCGTCCAAGAACCTCGGCGGGTACGGGGACGGCGGGATGGTGGTCACCCAGGACGACCACCTCGCGATGCGCCTTCGGCGCCTGCGGGTGCACGGTGGGGCGCGCACCTACTACCACGACGAGGTCGGGTACAATTCCCGGCTCGATGCGCTGCAGGCGGCCGTACTCGCCGCAAAGCTGCCGCACCTGTCGCACTGGAGCGCCGGTCGCCGGGCGAATGCCGCCTACTACACCTCCAACCTGGCGGACATCCCCGAGATCACGACCCCGTGGGTCGAGCCGGGGAACGAGTCGATCTTCAACCAGTACACCATCCGCGTGGAGCGGCGGGATGAACTGCAGGCGTTCCTGAAGGAGCGCGGGATCGGGTCGTCGATCTACTACCCGCTGCCGCTGCACCTCCAGCCCTGCTTCGCCTACCTCGGGTACCGCGAGGGGCAGTGCCCCGAGTCCGAGAAGGCGGCCAAGGAGGTCCTTTCGCTCCCGATTTTCCCGGAATTGACCTCGTCCCAGCTGGACGAAGTCATCGGCACGGTTCGTGCCTTTTTCGGGCGCTAGTCCGTCCTAAGGGTCGGGGATTCCCGCACTTAACTCATGAAAGATCAACTGCTCGCGAAGATCCATGACCGGTCTGCGGTCGTGGGGGTGGTGGGGCTCGGTTACGTAGGGCTCCCGCTGGCGATGGAATTCGCCAAGGCGGGGTTCTCGGTCATCGGGTACGACGTCTCGGTGCCGACCGTGGACCGCCTGATGTCGGGGGAGTCCCACATCCAGGATGTGCCGTCGGCCGAAGTGGCCGCCCAGGTCGCGGCCGGCCGGTTCACCGCCACGGCGGTGGAGGGGCGGTTGCGTGAGTGCGACGCCATCAGCATTGCCGTCCCGACTCCGCTGTCCAAGAGCCGCGACCCGGACATGAGCTTCGTGGAGGCGGCGACCGAGGCCATTGCCCGGCACGCCCGGGCGGGGACCCTGGTGGTCCTGGAGAGCACGACGTACCCGGGCACCACGCGGGAGGTGCTCCAGCCGCGCATCGAGTCTCGTGGACTGGTGGTGGGCAAGGATGTCTTCCTGGCCTTCTCGCCGGAGCGCGTCGATCCCGGGAATCCCAAGTTCCACACGAAGAACACCCCCAAGGTCGTCGGCGGCGTCACGAAGGAGTGCACCGAGGTTGCGGTAGCCCTTTATCGCTCGTGCATCGACACCGTGGTGCCGGTGGCCAGCGCGGAGGTTGCGGAGCTCGTCAAGCTGCTCGAGAACACCTTCCGTGCGGTGAACATCGGGATGGTGAACGAGATGGCGATCGTGTGCGACAAGCTGGGGGTCAACGTCTGGGAAGTGATCGACGCGGCCGCCACGAAGCCATTCGGCTTC
>JAEUJK010000823.1 GCA_016794735.1 Gemmatimonadota bacterium
GAACGAGGCTCCACGTACCGGGCGGTGGCGCCGAAGGCGCACTGCCCGATCGGGGCCCGCATACGAGTCAGGTAATTGTCAGACAACAACTTAGGGCCTGCCGGATCGTCGGCCAAGGGGCCGCAACCGGGCCGCAGGCCCATCGCCCGAACAACGTCGACCCCGGCTCGTTCGTTCGTCGCTGGCTACATCACCACGCTGAAGTTGAAGCGCGTGGCTTGCCCCTCCTGCGACCGCAGGAAGTCGAGCACCTCGGTCAGCTCGGACACGACCTCGCTGTGTTCGTTGGAGAACAGGCCAAAGCGCACCTTGTGGTCGCGGATGTGGCCCAGCAGTCGCTCGAGCACCTCCGTCGCCTGGGGCGCGTCGAGCCAGGCACCCTCGCGCGCCATGAGGTCGTTGGTGGAGGTCATCCCTTCGGGCAGCTCCATCGACTCATCGGTGTTGTACCGGAGGTCGGTGGTGTCGCAGAAGTCGTCGAACGACGGGAGCCCCAGCTGGCGCGTGAGGGCACCGAGCTTGTCGAGGTGCTTGTAGAGCGCGTACCGGTCAGCCTCGTCGGACTTCACGGTGGCGCCAACGAGGACATTGGCCCAGAGGACGGTGCTCATGCGCTGCCTTGGCGGTTGGTGTCGCGTGTAGGACGCACGCGCACCCTCGTCGGGAACGTCTGCCCTCTGCCGGCTGCCGGCTGCCGTCTACCGCTTCCCCGTCTCCGCCCGGATCACCGACTTGATCCCGCCCCGGATGTTGAAGTCCCCGGTCACTCGCATCCACCGCGGCTTCACCCGCTCCGACAGGTCGTCCAGGATGCGGTTCACCACCCGCTCGTAGAAGATCCCGTCGTTACGGAAGCTCCAGAAGTAGAGCTTGAGGCTCTTGAGCTCGACGCAGTGCTGGTCGGGCACGTAGGTCACCTCGATCGTGGCGAAGTCCGGCGCCCCACCCTTGAGCAGCTCCAGCTCGGTGGCATCGGACTCCACCCCACCCAGGGGGCAGAGCGAGGTGAACTCCGGGCAGGTCATGTGGATCTCGTAGTCCCTTCCCGGATAAGGGTTTGCGAAGGTCTCGAGGAGTTCTGGCTTGGGCATGGTCCGGGGAATGTGCCCCTTTGCGGCCCGGCGATCAACGCAGGTGGTCCGGGACTTGCCACGATTATTGGGCAGTCAGGGATGGATGCGTGGCGAGCGCGGGGCTTCTGGACAACCCGCGGACCCGCGCCGTACCTTCTCGATCACGGTCGGCGCCCCTGTGCACCGACCTACCGCCGCCGCGTGAACGGCGTGGCGGCATCGCCCCCCGGGTCAACCCCGGGGGGCTCTTTTTTGCGGATCTTTAGGTGTCGACACGCGCGCGAAAGGCACCGCAGCGCGTCACAGCTCAACACAACCGGCCGGCGCCGGCGTGTCGCGTGTCAGTGCTTGTCGCGCAGTTCGCGCGAGCGCTCCTCGAGCAGGCTGCGCTCGACGCTCGTCAGGCTCTCGATCCCCTCGCGCGAGATCTTGTCGAGCACGGCGTCGAGGTCCGACGCCCGTGGCGCCTCCAGCGTCGTGGCGCGGCGCGGCTGCGCAGGCAGCGGCGCCTCGCGGCGCTTCACGGCGGCATTGCTGCGCGCGACGATGTCGTCGACACCACTCCGCTGCTCGCGGGAACGCGGCATCTGGCGCGGCACCATGCGCCCGGCCTCGTCGGGGTGATCGGGCTCCACGTTCACGTGCTGCCGTACCCGGTCGATCCGCGCCGCGGTGGATCCCCAGCGCAGGTACACCCACGCCGCCGCCATGCCACCCAGGTGCGCGAGGTACGCGACGCCGCTCCCGCGGCTGCTCGTCGCCATCCCGCTGATCAGGTTCACGCCAACGAGCAGCGCCACGAGGGTCCGGACCTTGAGCGGCAGGACGCCGAACACCAGCACCTCATCATCCGGCCAGTAGGTGGCATACGCCACCATCACGCCAAACACGGCCGCCGAGGCGCCAACGACCAGCGAGTCCCGGGCAAAGACGAGGTGGAAGAGCCACCCGCCCAGGCCGCAGATCAGGTAGAACTTGGAGAACTCCCCCGCCGACCACCGGTGCTCCAGCCGGGGACCAAACGAGTAGAGCATGAACATGTTCATGGCGAGGTGCCAGAAGCCCCCGTGCACGAACATGTAGGTGACGATGGTCCACCAGGCCTCGGACAGGCGGTGCGCCTGGAAGCCGAGCGCGGGGAGCATGTTGGTGTCCCCAACGACCGTGAGCTGCACGAAGTAGATCGCGACGTTGATCGCGATCACCCACTGCACCGCGCGCGTCAGCCGCGGAACGTCGAGCTCGTCGTTGAAGGAGACTGCCATGGCCACCGGATCGCTGGAGCCTGCCCGCCACTTCCCTACTGCGTGATATCTATCGCGCGCGCGTCATGGTTGTTCCGTCCGCGCCGTGCCGTCACCGGATGGTGGCCGGGCCGGAGAGCCGGAAAGCCACCCGAACGTCGGGGTGACGCGCCATCGCATGCTCGAGCAGGACGCTCCACCGGCGGTCCAGCATCCCCTTCTCCGCCGCAGGCCCGGGGTGCAGCACCACGGAGGTCTCCGCGCTGGCCGCCCTCGCGCCCTCGACGATCTGCAAATATTCAGCGTCACTCGTGTCGTCCCCACCCACGACCACCACGGCGTGCGCGCAGCCAAGCCGTGCAGCGGCCGTCACCGTCTCCCACACCCGGTCCGTCGCCGCCCCCGGACCCGGGGTCTCGATCGTCACCTGCACCATCTGCAGGAACCCGTGCAGCGCGGCAATCGCGTCGGGCCGCTGCCCATCAGTATCGACCATGACCGGCACCTTCGACGTCACCTGTCGAAATGCCGCCGCGAGATAGGCGTCGTTGGCCAGCGCGTCGCGCCCGGCAATGCAGATCGAATGGAACGTGGTCCGCTCCAGCCCGCGGGTCAGCTCCCGGGCCAGGGCGTCGGCGCTGTACATCGTCGCCGTTTCCGCCGGTCCCGCGAACCGCACGAACAGCTGGCGCCGGCCGGACCAGACCCCCTGCCGCTGGATCCCCATGGGCACCCCGGCCAGTGCGGCGGTCAACATCGGTGTGGTCCCCATGGCTTTCTCTACGCTCCAGGTCGCAAGGCCAGCGAAACAATACGCTCGCACAGCTCCGGAAACGAGATCCCGGCGGCCGCGGCAGCCTGCGGCACGAGGCTGAGCTGCGTCATCCCCGGCAAGGTGTTGGCCTCGAGGCACCAGAACATCCCCGACGCGTCCATGCGGAAGTCGATGCGCGCGCACCCGCGCAGCTTGAGCGCCCGGAAGGC
>JAEUJK010000841.1 GCA_016794735.1 Gemmatimonadota bacterium
ACCGGGCTCGGTCTCTCCACGGCCCTGCAGGTCGTGCGCGCTTGCGGTGGCGACCTGACCATCGCCTCCCGACCAGGCCACGGCACCACGGTGACCATCACCTTGCCGTACCTCGAACACGGGGTCCCAACGCTGGATAGCGAGGCTGCGGCCGCGGCCAGCGGCGCACCACACGGCTCCGGACGCGTCCTGGTGGTCGACGACGAGCGCGCCGTGCGTGATGTGCTCTCGCGATACCTCTCCGCCATCGGCTTCACCGTGCTCGAGGCCACTGACGGTGCCAATGCCCTGGAGGTGCTGGCGCGTGCAGATTGGCAGGTGGATGCCGTGCTCACGGACCTGGTGATGCCACACCTCTCCGGGCCCGAGTTCATCCGTCGCGTCTCCGAACACCGGGCCTCGTTGCCCATCCTCTGCATGTCGGGCAATGGGCTGCCGCCATCAGACACCGAAACCGCAGCCCGCCTTGCGGCACCCGTGATCCAGAAACCGCCCGCGCTCGACCAGGTGGCCAAGCTCCTCTCGACGGCCATCGCCCACGCGACGAACCGTGGCGCGGAGGGCCGCCCGTGAACGTCGGCATCACGCTGGGCACGTGGTGGCAACCGTTGTTCGCGGTACTCGCACTGGCAGCCGGGGCCGTCGTCCATGCGACGGTTGGGCCGCAGGCGGCCGCGACGACCTGGTGGATCGGGCTCGGGATCGCCGCGCTGGCACCGCTCGCCGGCACGTGGCGCGCGGCACGCGCCGGCAACTTCGCGACCGACGTCGTTGCGGCCCTGGCGATCATCGGGGCCCTCGCGCTCAAACAGCCGATTGCAGGGCTGATCGTCGTCCTCATGCAGACCGGGGGCGAGGCCCTGGAGCGGTATGCGATGGGCCGGGCCACCGCCGCGGTGCGCGCCCTCGAGGACGCCGCGCCGCGCATTGCCCATCGCGACGGCGTGGACATCCCGGTGGATGCGATCGCCGTTGGCGACCTGCTGCTCGTGCGCCCGGGGGAACTGGTCCCGTGTGATGGCGTGGTGGTGCGCGGGGAAAGCACCGTCGACACGTCGCGCCTCACCGGTGAGTCCGCCCCACGCGAGGTGACCGCGGGCGCCACCCTGCTGTCGGGCATGGCCAACGGCGACGGCTCGTTCACGCTGCGCGCGACGGCGCGCGCGGGGGACAGCCAGTACGCCCGCATCGTGGAGTTGGTGCGCAGCGCGCAGGAATCCAAGGCGCCGCTGCAGCGACTCGCCGATCGCTACGCGGTCTGGTTCACCCCGTTGACCCTGCTGGTGTGCGGCGTGACGTGGCTCGTGAGCGACGATCCACTGCGCGTGCTGGCCGTCCTCGTCGTTGCCACCCCCTGTCCCCTGATCCTCGCCACGCCGATCGCGATGATCGGCGGGATCAACCGGGCCGCACGGCGGCAGGTGATCGTGCGCAGCGGGCTCGCGCTCGAACGGCTGTCGCGCCTCCGCACCGTCGTCTTCGACAAGACCGGCACCCTGACGCTGGGCACCCCCCGCGTGGCGGCCGTGCACCCGGCGCAGGCGCGGGCGTCGGCGGACGTCCTGCGCCTGGCCGGTGCGCTCGAGCAACACTCCGGGCATCCGCTCGCCGCGTCCGTGGTCACGGCCGCGCGGGTGGTCTCCCCCGAACTTCCGGAACCCGAGTCGGTCGTGGAGAGCCCGGGGCGCGGGGTCCGCGGGCGCGTCGATGGACACGACGTGGTCATCGGGTCGGCGGGGTACGTGCGGTCGAACCTCCCCGCCACCACGGGGGACGCGATCCCGGCCCATGGCACCACGGCTGCCCTCCGCGCGACGGTGGCCGTGGATGGCGCCTTCGCCGGCACGATCGAGTTTGCCGAATCGATCCGCCCGTCGGCGGCGCCGCTGCTCCGGCGCCTCGCAGCGTTAGGCATCCGGCGCACCGTCCTCCTCTCGGGTGACCATCCGACCAACGCCGCGGCCATCGCGGGAGAACTCGGCATCGCCGAGGCCGTTGGTGACCTGCTGCCCGGCGACAAGGTGGACCGCGTGGCGGCGCTGTCGCGGGACGCGGGACCGGTGATGATGGTGGGTGATGGCACCAACGACGCGCCGGCCCTCAGTCGTGCGGATGTCGGCGTCGCCCTCGCCGATCACGGCGGCGGGATCACCGCCGAGAGCGCCGACGCGGTGCTCCTGGTCCCGGACCTCGAGCGCGTGGCCGACGCCATCGAGATCTCGCGTCGCACGCTCGCCATTGCCCGGCAGAGCATCGTGGTCGGCCTCGGCCTCTCGGCCATCGGGATGGTCGCCGCCGCGCTGGGGTACCTCGCCCCGGTGCCGGGGGCCATCGCCCAGGAGGCGATCGACGTCGCCGTGATCCTCAACGCCCTGCGCGCCGCAGGCGGGCCGCGTTAGGCGTCGCGGTACTTCGGGTTCGGGACGAGCACCCCGTCCACCAGCACCTCACGATCCCACGGCAGCACGATGGTGCTTTCCGTCGCCAGGGCGTGATAGTCGGGCTCGTAACTCCCGGTGCGGAACGACACCGCGGAGCGCACCTCACTGGCCCCGGCATTCACGATCGAGGAAATCGCGAGTCGCAACGTCTCGCCGGTGTCGCAGGTCTCGTCCACCACGAGCACGCGCTTGCCGCGGACTTCATGCGGCGCGGCGCCGAGCACGGCCGGCGTCTCGCGCACATGCTCCTCGCCACGGCGGGTGACCAGGATCGAACGGAACTCGCAGTCGAGGATCGCCGCGACGACGGCCCCGGGGATCACCCCCGCCGTCGCCACCCCGACCACGATCTCGGGGGACCAACTGCGCGCCACCTTGAGCGCGAGGGCCCGTGACAGCTCGCCAAAGAGCGGCCACTCGACGTCAAAACGGCCCTTGGCGGGATCGACCTCGTAGCGACGTGGCATGCGCGAAGGGTGACCGGGCGACCGTGGGAGGGCAAGTGGCCGGTTCCCCAGCATGCGGCGTGTCATCCCCGACCGCGCGACACGCGCATTCCACTTTCGCGCTGTCCCGCGCTTGCCCCCCTCACCCCCCAGCGCCCGTCTCGTTACCTTTGCGCCACGTGACCACCCAGCGCCCGGAATCATTGGCGCCGGACTCATCCGCTCGCCCACACACGAACCACCGCTCCCGGCCGAATGTCCTGGTGGCGCCGCCTCATTGGCGGCAGATCCGACGATGAACTCAAGCCCCAGCGCCTCGACTATCTCGCCGAGGCGCTGACATTGGAGCGTCAGGGCGACTTCGACGCGGCGCTGACTTCGTACCGCCTCGCCCTCAGGGACAAGCCGGACGACCACAAGGTCCTGATGAACATGGCCATCGCCTACTCGCGCCTCGGACGGCTCGGGGAGGCTGAACGGTGTTATGGCCGGACCCTCGAGGTGAAGCCGGATCATGCCGGCGCGCACTACGGCATGGCCTTCCTCAAGATCAAGCGCGGCGATCGCACCGGCGCGGAGGCCCATCTCGAGGCCTTCCTCGCCGCTCCGGGCAAGGCCGACCAGGCCAACATCGAGCACGCGCGTGGGGCGCTCAAGTCCCTGCGGACGCCCGCCGCCGACGTCGCCGTCGGCGACCTTGCCGACGAAACCTCCATCGAACCCGGCAGCTGACGGTGGGGCGGGTCCTCGCAGTCGTCAGCCAGAAGGGCGGCGTGGGCAAGACCACCACGTCCGTCAACCTCGCCGCCGCGTTCGCCCGGCGTGGGCTCAAGACGCTCATCATCGACGTCGACCCGCAGGGTGCCGTCCGCTACGGCGTCGGCCTGCGGAAGGGGCACCCGACCCACGGCTTTGCCGACTACCTCAATGGGGTCCGGTCGCTCAAGGAGATCATCCTCCCGACCGCCCTGCCGTGGTTGCGGTGCATCCTCGCCGGTTCGGTGAGTGACACCGCCGACCACTCGTTCTACCAGCAGCTGATCGCCGAAACCAATGTCCTCCACGACCTCCTCCGCATCGCGCAGGAGCGGTGCGACGTCGTGGTCGTGGACACGCCCCCCGGGCTCGGCGCCATCGTCCATCGCGTGCTCGAGGCGAGCCAGCACGTGATCGTTCCCCTCCAGTGTGAGCCGTTGGCCCTCCAGACAACTCCGCAGATCCTGCGGGGTATCCAGGATGTGGTCGATTCCAACGCGGAGCTCACCCTGGACGGCATCCTCCTCACCATGTTCGAACCGGGCAACGCCTCGTCGGAACGGGTCGCGGCGTATGTCCAGTCGCACCTGCCCCGCAACATGGTGTTTGACGTGCGGATCCCGCGGACCGACGCCACGCTCGAGGCCTTTGCGGCCGGGCAGCCCGTCGTGCTCCGCACCCCCGCGGATCCCGCGGCCCAGGCGTACGTGAACCTGGCGACCTTCCTCGCCCCGCGATTCACCGGATGACCACGCGGCGAAGGTGGCTCGCGAGCGGGCTCGCCGTTGCCGTCCTGGTGGCTGCCTGCATCGACATCACGGTCGACGGCAACGACCTCGG
>JAEUJK010000884.1 GCA_016794735.1 Gemmatimonadota bacterium
GGAGGGTGAAGTCGAGGCGCGCGGGATCCTGACCTACTCGCAGTCCGACAACCCGGCGTCGCCCTTCTCTGGGGACCAGACGCGGCTCTACTCGGCGGGGAAGATGATCCGGCTCCCGTTCCTCGAGCGGGAGATCGTGGCGGACCCGAACCTCCGCACGGTGCGATTGCGACAGTAGTGGCCACAGGGGCGGCGTGAGCCGTCCAGCGCACGGCGCGATTTGCCGGTTACCATAACGGACGTTATGGTAACCCGGCGTGGCCACCTCGTTCACCATGGGTGCGCCAACACGCGCACCCCAACGGCACTGTCCATGCGCCCGTTCCGCTCCCTGACGCTGCTGGTCGCCATCGCGGCGGCCGTCTCTGTACCACGCACGGCCGCTCCCCAGGGACCGCCCCCAATGCCGCCGGGAACGAAGTTCCCGATGGGGCGCGAGGCTCTCGTCGAGCGTATCGCCGACCTGCAGCGCATCCACACGCCCGAGGGGATCGAGGTGCTCGAGCCAGTGGAGGTGAACGGCACGACGCAGTGGATCAGCATTCGCGGGCTCAATCGCCACAACCCCATCCTGCTCGTGGTGCACGGCGGGCCAGGGAGCGCGATGCTCGCGTCGACGTGGGCGTACCAGAAGCCGTGGGAAGATTTCTTCACGGTGGTGAACTGGGACCAGCGCGGCGTGGGCAAGAACTGGAACCCGGCCGATACCGCGCGCCTGCGCCCGACGATGACGGCGGAGCAACATGTGCGTGACGCCGAGGTCATCGTGCGGCACGTGCTCAAGCGCCTGGGGCAGGAGAAACTCGTGCTGCTCGGCTGGTCGTGGGGCACGGCGTTCACGCCCACGCTGGTGCAGCAGCACCCCGAGCTCTTTCACGCGTGGGTCGGGATGGGGGTGACTGGCGGTGGAGTGGCCGGCGGCGATGTGCTGCATGAGCGGTTGATGCAGATCGCACGTGCCAACGCCGACACGCAGGCGGTGCGCGAGCTGGACGCGCTCGCCCTGGGAAAGACCACGTTGCGTGGCGTCGAACGCGGACTGGCGCTCCGCAAGTGGGCGCGCATCTACGACGGCGGATGGTACGGCAAGCCCACGTTGGACCTGTTCTTCGTCCTGTCCGACTGGGGCCCGGAGTACAGCACGCCGGAAGCCGAGGCGCAACTGGCGGCGACCCAGTGGGGAACGCGGGCCATCATCGGCACCCCCACCGGCAACGCCCCGCCGACGTACACGTACCAGGTCCCCATGATCTTCCTCATGGGGCGATACGACCTGCACACGCCCTATGCGTCGTCACGCGCGCACTTCGACCGCATCGTGGCGCCGCACAAGCGCTTCATCACGTTCGAGCGCAGCGCGCACTTTGTCATGGTCGAGGAGCCTGGCCGCTTCCTGCTCACGCTCGTCAACGAAGTGCTGCCGCTGGCCGGCGGCGCGAAGACCTTCGACGTGATTCCGGAGCCGATCCGCCTGGTGCGCACCCCGGACTGATCCCGCGCCTGTGGTCACTCCGCGATGCGTTGGCGGGTGATCATCCCACGTACCCAAAGCCCCGAGCGCGCCAGCGGCTCGGGGCTCTGGTTTCCATGCATCGCGCCGTGACGCTTACGGGGTCCGGGTCATTCGCGCGTTGAGGGCGGCCTGTGCCTGGTGTGTTCCGATCGGGTGAAACGACTGCACGGCGAGAATGCGCCATCCATCCGCCTCGCGTCGCACGATCCCTTGCTGGGTGCCCGGGAAGTCCGTCTGCGTGCCCGTGCTATCGGTCACGTGCTCCGCGTACCGCGCGCTGTAGGAGGCGACGCCCGGGGCCAGCGGGGTGATCACCATCGTTCCCCATTCAAAACGTGTGGAGCGAATCCACGACGGTTGCGACACGAGTTCGTTGGGTGGGACGAGGGAATCGAGCGTTTGGACCATCACCGGGTCGCCAGGCCCCAGATCCGTGGTCATCACGACGTCGCGGGAGAGGAAGCGGCCGAGCGCTTCCCGTGCGTTCTTGCCGATGGGTGGCGCGCTCACGTCTGCTGCATAGGCGGTGAGGAACGCTTGCACGCTGTCGCGCAGTGCGGCAGCATGTGCTGGCGTGAGAGGCGTCGCGGTGTTCGTGGCGCTACCGGAGGAGCAGGCGGAGACAACGAGCCACGCGGCCGCGGTCAGCAGGCGAGGGCGCATCGACGATCGGGTGAGGGGAGGGTGAACTTCCGAGCCGACCGGCTCGGGCGCGGCGGGAAGATACGCGCGCGTCAGCGGCGCGCAGCTCCGTCACCCAATGCCGCGCGAGCCAGGCGTCGCCGGAGGAGTCGTGCACGCACCGGCGAGATGAGGGCAGCCGCCAACGGGCCGGCTGTCGTTCCCCAGCCGATGGCGGCGAGGAACGGCGAACCGTGGGCCAGGAGCCAGGCGCTCACCGGCAAGCCGACGGCAAAGTAGGCGACGACCTCCCAGCGTGATTCACCGGCCCCGTCGGACATGTCGGGCGCCACCTAACGCTGGACCACGCAGAACAGGTTGCCCTCGGGATCCGCGAGGACCACATAGTCGGCCCCGGGCTCGTAGCGCCACGGATACCGCGCCGCGCCCAACTGCTCCAGGCGTTGCACCTCGGCCCCCTGGTCAACGGCATACAGGTCGAGGTGGATCCATCCGCGCCTTCCCTCGCGTCGCGTTGGGGATCGGTCCAGCGAGAGGTTCGGCCCCGCTCCAGCAGGATCCTTGAGGATCACGAACCCTCCGTCGGACGGGCGATCGGCGACATATCCGAGCGCCGCACTCCAGAAGGCGAGCATGCGATCAAACTCGTGGCAACGCATCACGATCGATCCGATCGCCAACGGCGGGGTCGCGGGGCCGGCAAGAAGTCGCTGGACTCCAGCGTGCGCCGTGTCTCGTGTGACCCCGTGCGAGAGGAACACGCGACCAACGGGTGAGTCCTCGTCCTGGAGCAGCCCGAGCAGCAGGTGTTCCGTGGCGATGTACTGGGCGCCGAGGATGTCCGACTGTTCCTCGGCGGCGGCCAGGAGCTCCGCTTCGCCCGGCATGGGTGGTGGCGTGTGCCTCGCAGGTGCGCGGTGGTCGCGAGGGGGAAGGGCCGCCTCCAGGTCTCGGCGCAGCTTCTCCAGGTCGATGCCCAGCAGCTCGAGCGCGCCGAGCGCCGGATTGTTGCGCTCCCGCAGCAGCCCCAAGGCGGCGTGAAGGCCGGACAGCTCAACGTGACCGTGAGCGGTCGCGATGTCACGTGCCAAAGAAAGCGAGGATTTCGCGCGGCTCGTGAGGGGAAGGCGTGTGCGTGTGCCCATACCTGTGTGGTCGGCGGAACGTCCGGCAGGATCTCGCTGCGACCACCAGTGTGCACACATCGGGTCCCACGGGCAATGGCCCGCGAAACCCCAAAGGTGCAAAGGCGGACTGGTTTCCAAGCGCCGAGGTTACTCGCTCCCGTCCGTGCGCGACACGGAACCCCCGGCCACCCAAGCAGGTCCCGCGGCTGCGCCTCC